>JBPEWX010000532.1:0-2198 GCA_052032235.1 Ilumatobacter sp.
TCGAACAACTGATCCTTCACGTCGTCGTCGAGCTTCGCCGTGGCGTTCGCCAACGCGTCGACATGCTCAGCACCGATCTCACCCGCACCCAACGCGTCTTCGAACGACGGCGCCTGATCGAGTGTCTTCGAGCGGCGTTCTTTGCGCTTGCCCTCCGCTGATGACACGCCACCGGTCTGCGCGTGCACGTCGGCAGCGGGTGCTGCGCCTTGCTGTTCGTGGAGTTCGATCATGCGGCGGGTCACGGTGGCTTCGACCTGATCGATGAACCCCCGCAACCGACGCGTCGCACCCAACACCACCGCACACCCAGACGGGTCAGCAACCGTGACATCGACCGCGAAGATCGCCGCCAACTCGGCTGCGGGGTCGGGAGAACTCATACACCCCATCATGACCAAGGGGTGTCACAAAGTTTCCGAACTACTCGGCTTCCCAGGAGTTCAGAGCCCAGCCGGCGTTCGCGTTCACTTGCACCACGGCTTCGGCGCGAGCGTCGTAGTCGCCGTTCACCGTCGTGACGATGAGGATCGTCTTCTGCGTCGACGGGTTCTCGAACTCGATGCGCGAGTTCGTTCCGAGGTTCGTGACGTCGATGCGTGCCGTCACCGCTCCACCGGTCAATCGCACTGCGTGCTGATCCGGCGAGGACCCGCCGTCGATCTCGATGCGACCTTGTGGCATCGAGACGTACCCCGCGATACCGAGCTCGATCGGCGAGGCTGACGACGCCACGACGTCGATGATCGCCGGCGGCGTGCGATAGATCGCCGGTGCCGCCGGCGGCGGTGGCGGTGTGTAGGACGGAAGAGCGTCGACCTCGGGATCCGAGAGACCGTCGAGGAACACCAGAATCGGCGGTGGTGACGGCGGCAGCGGTGACTCACCGAGTTCGTTGATCGCATGCAGCGTGATGCGGTACGGAGCGCCCCTCACCAGCCCCTCGAATGCCGGAGCGGGCGTGCCGGGATCGTCGGCCGGGAGCAGGCAGCTGGACTGATCCCAGTTGGCGTTGCACTCGACCAAGGGATGCCCGCCGGGGTTCGGACCGACGGGTGTGGCCACGACCCGGTAGCCATCGATCGGGAAGCCACCGGAGTCGTTCGGCTCACTGACCGGACTCCACGAGATCAGCTTGCCGTCGGCGAAGTTCGTCGTCGGCGACCCGAAGTCGTTGACCGGCTGCACCGGATCTGCGACCGACAAGAGAGGGTCGACAGCAATCCCGCCGGAGTACGGGCGGGCATAGATCCGCGTGTCGCCCGGCGACTCGGGCCCGGGGTCAGAGGAGCCGCCGTAGCTCACCGCAATCACTCGGAACTGGTAATCGCTCTCGTTGGAGCTGAGCCCTGGATTCGAGTAGCCGTTCAGACCTTGGACCGTGCAGGAGACTCTCGTCGCCGCTCCTATCGCCCACGGAGCGTCCAGCGGGCATGGAGTTGGAGACCAGCTTCCGTAGGAGCTCTGGTTCCGCCGCTTACTCCGGACTTCAACGACGTAGTCAGTGATGACGAAGCCATTGTCGTCAGGAGTTGCCCACGACAGAAACGCAGCCGCCTTGTCAGCGCAGTTCGTCGGGTTGCTGCACGTGGCTGAGATGTACTCGCTGACGCTCGGCGCCTCCGGTGCTTCCGGAGGGATCGGCTCGGGGGTGTGGACCGACGGCACATAGCCGTCGTCGGCGACATTGACGATCTCGCCGTTCACCGTGACGTTGCCCGGCAGGGTCGCGAGGACGTCATCGACGAACAGCGGCTCCACGTCTCCGGTCGGGTCACCGTCGTCGAGATCGCCGTTCACCGTCATGATCGAGACACCGTCGCTCGGCAGGGCGCCCTCCTCGCTGTCGTCGGCGTAGCGCTGGTTCATCACCACGTCGACCGCGCCGCCGGAGTTGTCGACGACGAACCGCCCTTCGTGCCCGAACACGAACGTGGCCCCGACACCGCTGATCAGTGTCGATTCGGGCGGGTTGGACACGTAGTTGAGCGCATCGATATCGCTGGTGCAGCCTTCGCTCTCACCCGCACCGACGACGACGTCAGCGCCTCCCTCGAAGGTGATGGTCGACTCGAAGTAGTAGACGCCGGACACGAAGTAGGTCGGACGCGGACCGCTGACGACCACCGGTTCGGTGTAGGTGCCGGGGAAGTAGACGTCGCACGTGCCGAACGACATCGCGCGGCTGTAGTCGTCGT
>JBPEWX010000533.1:0-1789 GCA_052032235.1 Ilumatobacter sp.
CAGCGGGTCAACATGTCGCCGCTGTTCGTCAGCCAGCTGATCACGGCCCTGCAGGACAACTGGAGCAAGTACGCCAGCAAGGCAATGCCGCAGGAGTTGATCGGCGACGCGGTCATCGACCCCGACACGATCCGCCATCAGCACGAGGACGACGGCGACGAGACCGCCGGCGACTCCGACGGGGCGTCGTGACGTGATCCCGCAGCCGATGCTCACGTGTCGTTCGGTGAGCGGATCGAGCGAGTGGTACCAGCGCACGCTCGGGCTCACGAGTGCCCATGGGGGCGACGAGTACGAGATGCTGATGCACGACGGCGCGCTGGTGTTGCAGCTCCACGAGGTCGACGCCCACGAGCATCCGTATCTCGTCGATCCGGCCGAGCGGTTCGGCAACGGCGTGGCGGTGTGGTTCGAGTCGGCCGATTATCCGGCGGCCGTCGAGCGAGCCCGTGCGGCAGGTGCCGACTTCCTCGAGGACGATCACGTCAACGAGTTGGCTCATCACCGGGAGATCTGGCTGCGCGACCCCGACGGCTACGTCGTCGTGGTCAGCAGCCCCTACGGCCAGACGTGAGTGGTGCATCGAATCGTGCCTGGCACAATTCGACACTGATGTACTCGACGATCCTGTTCGACCTCGACCACACGTTGTACGACTCCGACGAGTCGGAGCGGTTGGCGTATGCGCACACCGCGGCGACGTTCGGCCTCGCCGACCCCGACGCCCACTTCGGCACGTACGTCGACATCAACCGCGCGATGTGGGCGGCGGTCGAACGAGGCGAGCTCCAACCGACCGAGGTACGGCACCGCCGGTTCGAGCAGTTCAACGCGACCGTCGGCCTCGACGCCGACGTGGAAGAAATGGCCACGGCGTTCGTGTGGGGTCTCGGCGCCCACGGCACCTTGTACGACGGTGCCGCCGACGTGCTCGCGACACTGGCGTCGCGCGCCTCGCTCGGGCTGATCACCAACGGGCTGAGCGACGTCCAACGGTCGCGTCTCTCGCGGCTCGGGATCGCCGATTACTTCGACTCGATCGTCGTGTCGTCGGAGGTCGGCGTGACCAAGCCGAGACCGGAGATCTTCGATGTCGCGTTCGAGCAACTCGGCCACCCGGACAAGGCGACCACGGTGATGGTGGGCGACAGCCTCACCTCCGACATCGCCGGTGGCGCCGGTTACGGCATCGCGACGTGTTGGTACAACCCGCACGGCAAGCCGCTGGCACCCGACAGCGCCCCGACCCATCAGATCGGAGCGCTGTCGGAGCTGCTGTCGCTCGTGTGACTCAGGCGCGTGCCGGCAGGAACCGGCTGGCGAACAGCGCCCCGGCGTAGGCGACGCCGGCGGCGACGAGGCAGCCAATGGTGAGACCCGACAGGAACGCGTCGTTGACCTCGGCCAGATAGGCCGGGGCGTTCGGCCCGAGTTCGCGGGCGACGAAGCCGGCCGCACCGACCGACTCCCTGGTGATCTCCTGCGCCTCGGCCGGGAGCCCGGCGAAGACGCTGTCGGCGCCACCGTCGTCGAGCGCACCGATGTAGACGGAGCTGAACACGCTGCCGATGACGGCCACGCCGAGGGTGCCGCCGAGCTCGCGGGTCGTGTCGTTGACGGCCGAGCCGATGCCGGCCTTGTCGGCCGACAGCGATCCCATGATCGATTCCGTCGCCGGAGCGGTCGTCGCACCGAGGCCGGCGCCGAGCACGACCATCTGGCCGACGATCTCCCAGTAGGAGGTGTCGACCTCGACTCGGAACGCGATCCACACGAACGCCGAACCGAG
>JBPEWX010000534.1:0-2987 GCA_052032235.1 Ilumatobacter sp.
CGGGCCGGCTCTCCGGCCCGGGCGCACTGCCGTTTCGAGCAGGGAACGCACGAACGACGAACAACCAGCGGGTCCGGCCTGAACGAGCCGGCCCGGTGAACGAAGCGAGAGAAACATGGCCAAGAGTGACAAGCGGGTGAAGATCACCCTCGAGTGCACCGAATGCAAGCGGCGCAACTACATCACGATGAAGTCGAAGGTGAACGACCGCGAGCGCCTCGAGATGAACAAGTACTGCAGCAACGAGCGCAAGCACACGCTGCACAAAGAAACGCGCTGATCCACCGATCAGACGTCCGGGACGCCCCCGGGGGAGTGGCTGGTACGCTGGCACCTCCCGAAAACCGAGGGCAGTAGCTCAGTTGGTAGAGCATCGGTCTCCAAAACCGACGGTCGGGGGTTCGAGTCCCTCCTGCCCTGCCCAGACGACACACGCCAGAGAAGACACATGTCACTAGACGACCTGAACCGCCAACAGAAGCGCATGCTGAAGCGCCAGGGAGCCCTCGACGAGCAGGGTGCACCCACCAAGGCGCCGCGTCAGTCCGCGCCCACGCAGCGGGTCGGTCCGGTCCAGTATCTCCGCGAAGTCCGCGAAGAGATGCGCAAGGTGGCGTGGCCCACCCGCCCCGAAGTGGTGCGGTACTCGATCATCGTGACGGCGACCGTGCTCGTGTTCACCGCCTTCGTCGGCGGCCTCGACTTCGGGCTCCAGTACGTCACAGATTGGTTCTACCTATGAGCGAGCACGACACCGAGACGGTCGACGAGACGACCGACGCGGGCGCCGACGACACCGTCGAGGCGCAGCCCGCCGACCTGTTGCCCAAGGGCGACGCCGTCATCGCCGACGACGACCAGCCCGAGACGATCGAGCAGATCGACACCGACGAAGCCGAGGCGCTCCTGCCGACCGGCGACGCCGACGACACGTCCGACGACGCCGACGACACGTCCGACGAGGACGACACCGCGTCCGCCGACGACACGGACGACGACGACACGGACAACGACGATGAGGTCGTCACCGAGGAAGAGGCCCTCGCCGAGAGCGCCGAGCCCGAGGTCGACGAGGACGACCCCTGGACCCGTCCGGGTTCGTGGTACGTCGTCCACACCCAGTCGGGATACGAGAAGAAGGTCACTGCGAACCTGAACGCCCGTATCCAGTCGATGAACATGGAGGACACGATCTACGAGGTCGTCATCCCCATGGAGGAAGTCGTCGAGTTCAAGAACGGCAAGAAGCAGACCGTTCAACGCAAGGTCTTCCCCGGCTACCTCCTCGTTCGTTGCAAGATGGACGACGAGTCGTGGTACTGCATCCGCAACACGCCGGGTGTCACCGGATTCGTCGGTCAGAGCGACCGTGGCCAGAAGCCGACGCCCCTGCGTCGTCGCGAGGTCCGCACGTTCCTGTCGACCAAGGCCCCCGGTGCCGAAGCCGAGGCCGCACGTCCCAAGCCCAAGCTCGACTACGAAGAGGGCGAGAGCGTGCGCGTCAAGGAAGGCCCGTTCGCCGACTTCCTCGGCACCATCGCCGAGATCAACGCCGATCACATGAAGCTGAAGGTGCTCGTGAACATCTTCGGCCGCGAGACCCTGGTGGAGATGGACTTCAGCCAGGTCAGCAAGCTGTGATCCCCACGAAACCCCTCACGAACGCCTGAGATAGAGAGACACGAAGATGGCAAAGAAGAAGGTTGCTGCGGTCGTCAAGATCCAGATCGAGGCCGGCAAGGCCAGCCCGGCGCCGCCGGTCGGTACCGCGCTCGGCCCGCACGGCATCGCGATCATGGACTTCGTCAAGGCCTACAACGCCAAGACCGAGGCCCAGGCCGGCCAGGTCGTCCCGACCGAGATCACGATCTACGAAGACCGCACGTTCGACTTCATCCTGAAGACGCCTCCGGCCGCGGTGCTCATCCGCAAGGCCGCCGGCCTCGACAAGGCTGCGAGCAACCCCGGCACCGAGACCGCTGGTTCGATCACCGAGGCCCAGGTCGAAGAGATCGCCACCATCAAGATGCCCGACCTCAATGCCAACGACATCGAGGCCGCCAAGCAGCAGATCCGCGGCACCGCCCGCAGCATGGGGATCGCCGTCGGCTGACGGCGCCCAGCACACCACATCACACCCGACTCGGCCCCGGAGTACCTCGCCGGGGGAGTCATGAACCCATCGAGGGAGACAACCAATGTCCGGTAAGAAGTACACCGATGCGCTGAAGGCCTACGATCGTGACGCCTTCTACGGCCCCGCCGAGGCGCTCAAGATCGCGAAGAACTCGGCCAAGGCCAAGTTCGACGAGAACATCGACGTCGTGTTCCGACTCGGCGTCGACCCCCGCAAGGCCGACCAGATGGTGCGTGGCACCGTCGCCCTGCCGTCGGGCACCGGCAAGACCCTCCGGGTCGCCGTGTTCGCCGCCGGCGAGGCCGCGGACGCCGCTCGTGAGGCCGGCGCCGACAAGGTCGGCGCCGACGATCTCGCTGCCGAGGTCGAGGCCGGCCAGATGGACTTCGATCTCGCCATCGCGACGCCCGACATGATGCCGCTCGTCGGCCGTCTCGGCCGCACGCTCGGCCCGCGTGGTTTGATGCCGAACCCCAAGACCGGCACCGTCACCACCGACGTCGGCAAGGCCGTCGAAGAGTTCAAGGGCGGCAAGGTCGAGTACCGCACCGACCGCTACGGCAACGTGCACGTCCGCCTCGGCAAGGCCAGCTTCGACGAGGCCGCGCTGGAGGCCAACTTCCGTGCCGTGCTCGACGAGATCCAGCGCGCCAAGCCCGCTTCGGCGAAGGGCCGCTACATCAAGAAGATCTCGCTGTCGACCACGATGGGCCCCGGCGTCCGGGTCGACACCAACCGGCTCAAGCCCGACCAGGACTGACCGAGCCACACGAACGCCGCAGCGGCCCGGGCGAGACGCCCGGGCCGTCTCGCGTCCGGGCTCAGGCGAGACCGGCCCCGGCGATCGCCT
>JBPEWX010000535.1:0-2579 GCA_052032235.1 Ilumatobacter sp.
GGCGAACAGGGCGACTACATCGAGATCCCGAACCAGCCGCACCGCTCCCGCAACGTGGCGATCATGTGCCTCGCCGGCACCCGGCTCGACTACGAGACGCCACTCCCCCGCGACCACGCCACCAAGCCGAGCGCCGGCTCGATCACCGATCCCGAGATCCAGGCCTACTTCACCGGCGGCTACGCAGCCATGCGACCCGGCCTCCGCGACGGCGCCCGCCGCCCCGACGACCAGGACATCGACGGCATCTCCGCCGAGGTGCTCTACCCCGGCTGGTTCCCGATGTTCAGCCTCCCCGACCTCGACCTGCTCGTCGCCACCCAGCGCAGCTACAACGACTGGATGGCCGACCAACAGGTCCGCTCCGGCGGCCGCCTCGTCGGCCTCGCCGCGCTCCCGGTGCAAGACCCCGAGATCGCCCTCGCCGAACTCCAGCGGGCGATCGAGCTCGGCTTCAAGGGCATCGTCCTGCCGAGCAACGCGCCGAAGGGACGGAAGTACAGCGACGAGGCATACGGCCCGATGTGGGCCCTCGCACAAGAGGCGAACCTGCCGATCGCGTTCCACGTGGCGTGCATGTCACACGTGCCCGACTGGGTGAAGGCAATGGCCGAGCGCGACCCGATCACCCAGTACGCAGGCGCCGCAGCGCTCATCCACGACACGATGGTCGAGCTCATGATCCGTGGCGTGTGCGCCGAGTTCCCCGACCTCAAGTTCGTCCTCGCCGAGTTCAACGCCGGCTGGATCGCCCACTGGCTCGACAAGGCGCAACAGGGATGGGCGCGTGAACACGCGAAGGATCCGTCGGCCGGTGCGCCCGTCGACCTGCTCGAGATCTGGAAGCGCCAGTTCTACGCCACGATCGAGGACGACACCGCCGCCTTGTCGACTCGACAGTTGATCGGCGAGGAGACCCTGCTCTGGGGATCCGACTACCCGCACACCGACTCGACCTGGCCGTGCTCGGCGCAGGTGCTCGACGAGATGTTCGAGGACTACTCCCCCGAGACCCGCGACAAGGTCACCCGCACCAACGTCGCCACCCTCTACTCCCTCTGACACTCACCGTCGCAGGGCGGCCGCCGGTCACGAAGCAGACGCGTCACTTGCCGGCGGTGATCGCGAAGCCCTTCAGGAACGTCTTCTGGAGGAGGACGAACACGATCGTCGGCGGGATCGAGGCGAGTACGGCACCGAGCATCAGCGGCCCGTACGACAGGCCGCCACCCACGTTCTGGAGCGCGCCGAGACCGATCTGGACGGTCTGCGCGTCGTCGTCACGGATGATCAGGCTCGGCCACAGATACATGTTCCACGAGTAGAGGAACTGGATCACGGCCAGCGCGCCGAACACGTTCCACGAGAGCGGCAGCAGGATCGCCCACAGGAAGCGGATCGGCCCGGCCCCGTCGATCCGGGCCGCCTCCGACAGCTCGGCCGGGATCGACAGGAAGTGCTGCCGGAACAGGAACGCACCGGTGGCCGACGCGAGGAACGGCACGGTGATCGCCAGCATCGAGTTCGTCCAGCCGAAGCCCGACACGATCTCGAACAGCGCCAGGATCGAGATCTCGGTCGGCATCATCAGGGTGACGAGCACGAACCAGAAGACCGGGCCCTTCAGATTGAAGTTGAAGTAGACGAAGGCCATGCCGGCGAGCACGGCGGTGATCGACTTGCCGGCGGCGATGATCACCGACTGGATCAGCGAGGTCCGCATGTAGAGCCCGATGTCGCGCTGGTTCCACACCGTGTCGAAGTTGTCGCGCAGCGCGCTCCCCGGCGTGAGCTGGTGGGCGAAGTACTCCTGGTTGGTCTGGGTCGACACCAACATGGCGTACGCCAGCGGGAACCCGACGATCAGCACGATCACGATCAGGATCGCGTGCGTGTACCAGTGCGGTTGCTGCCCCGGGGCGCCCTTGCGACGACGGCGGGGCGACGGCGCGACGAACGCCGAGGCGGTGCGGCCGTGCGTCGGGCTGGTCGTCGAGGCGGTGGGGGCGGTCTCAGCCATAGGTGACTCGTCGTCCTGTCGATCGGAACTGCCACATCGTCAACCCGACGACGCCGGCGAAGAGGATCATCGACTGGGCCGACCCGCGACCGAGGTCACCGCCGGTGTTGAACACCTGGATGATCTCGTACATCGCGACGTTCGTCGCGTTCGCCGGTCCACCCTTGGTGAGGTAGTCGATGGTGCCGTACGTCTCGAAGAAGGCGTACGTGAGGTTGGTGACGATCAGGAAGAACGTGATCGGCGACAGCGCCGGGATCACGACATAGCGGAACCGTTGCCAGGCACTCGCCCCGTCGATCATCGCCGCCTCGACCTGGTCGGGCGGGATGGTCTGCAGCCCGGCGACGTAGAACAGCAGGTTGTAGCCGAGCGTCTTCCAGATGCTGGCCATGATCACCACGAGCTGGGCGAGCACCGGCGTCGTGCGGTAGTCGGCGAGCCCCGTGTCGAGCAGGGTCGTCGTCCAGTGATCGATGATGCCGGTGTTCGCGTCGAAGATGACGAAGAACAACAGACCGGCGATCGGCGGGCTGATCGCGTACGGCCAGATCAGCAG
>JBPEWX010000536.1:0-2682 GCA_052032235.1 Ilumatobacter sp.
AGGTCGACCGATCGGCGGACGAGTTGGTCGGTGCCGAGCAGGCCGTCGCCGTCGAGGATCCGAGACCGGGCGATCATGACGCTGCCCGGTTCTGCGTCACCCACGACGTCGGCGGCACCGGCAGCATCGACGAGCGGTGAGGCCATGAGGTTGGGCCCGATCGACCCGAACCCCGCCCACCCCAACCGGCGTCGGATTTCGGCCCGGCCGGCCGTCGTCGACGAGTTGCCGTCGATGACGACGATGGTCCACTCCCCGTCCCATTCCCCGGCCGGACCGCCGTAGATGCGGCGGTCGGCTCGATCGAACGTCGCCCGAGCCGGCGCTGCGACCGAGTAGTGGCTGCGCCGACCTTCGGTTCGCGATGTCACCAGACCCTCGGCGACGACGCGGGAAAGCGAGGTGCGCACGAGTCGCTCGTTCACCCCGAACGGCGCGAGCAGTGCGGTGAGGTCCTGCACCGACACCTCGCCGATCGCGTCCTCGTTCGGCAGGACGAGGTCACCGAACACGGTGACGATCAGGTTGCGAGCGCTCGGCGCCCCGTCGGAACACACCGCAGCGTCGAGCGCATCGACGACGTCGGTCGCAACGTCGGTCGCAACGTCGGCGTCGGTCGCGCCGGTGCGCAGGTCGGACGTCATGACACAACCTTAGCGCTGGACAACTGTCCGGGTGTGTCATATCATTCGAGCATGGGGACCGACACCACCGCGCTCGAACACTTCGATGCGCTGATCGACGCCGACGAGCGGATCGAGCCGACCGACTGGATGCCCGACCGATACCGGGAGACGCTGGTTCGCCAGATCGCCCAGCACGCGCACTCCGAGATCATCGGGATGCAGCCGGAGGGCAACTGGCTGACGCGAGCGCCGTCGCTGCGTCGCAAGGCGATCCTGACCGCGAAGGTGCAGGACGAGGCCGGTCACGGGCTCTACCTGTACGGCGCTGCCGAGACGCTGGGCACGCCGCGCGAGGAGCTGCTCGACCGGCTGCACACCGGCCGTCAGAAGTACTCGTCGATCTTCAACTATGCGACCCTCACCTGGGCCGACGTCGGGGCGATCGGCTGGCTGGTCGACGGCGCCGCGATCATGAACCAGGTACCGCTGTGCCGTTGCTCCTACGGCCCCTACGCCCGGGCGATGGTGCGCATCTGCAAAGAGGAGAGCTTCCACCAGCGGCAGGGGTTCCAGATCATGCTCGAGCTGTCGAAGGGCACCGACGCCCAGCGGGCCATGGCCCAGGACGCACTCGACCGGTGGTGGTGGCCCTCCATCATGATGTTCGGTCCGCCCGACGCCGAGTCGGTCCACGGTGACCAGAACATGCGGTGGGGCATCAAGCGGTTCGGCAACGACGAGCTCCGACAGAAGTTCATCGACGCGACCGTGCCCCAGGCCGACCTGCTCGGACTGACGATCCCCGACCCCGATCTGCAGGTCGACGACGACACCGGCCACTACGTGCACGGCCCGATCGACTGGGACCACTTCTGGGACGTGATCAGGGGCAACGGCCCCGCCAGCCGCGAGCGGATGGCGACCCGCGTCGGGGCGCACGAGGGCGGCGCATGGGTCCGCGAGGCCGCCACCGCCTACGCCGCCAAGCGAGCTGCGGCCGCCGACCAGGACGGAGCCGCAGCATGACCGGGAGTACCTCCGACTGGCCTCTCTGGGAGGTGTTCGTGCGCTCCAGGCGGGGCGTCAGCCATGTGCACGCCGGCACCGTGCATGCCCCCGACGCCGAGCTCGCCATGCAGAACGCTCGCGATCTGTTCACCCGCCGGTCGGAAGGCGTCAGCATCTGGGTCGTGAAGTCGTCCGACGTGACGGCCTCCGACCCGGACGACCGTGAGTCGCTGTTCGACCCGGCAGCCGACAAGACCTTCCGTCACCCGACCGACTTCGAGCTGCCCGACGAAGTGGCGAACATGTGATGGCGCCGCTCGTCACCTACGCCCTGCGCCAGGGCGACCGCGCGCTGGTGCTCGCCCAGCGACTGCTCGAGGTCGTGACCCACGCACCCGAGATCGAGGAAGACATGGCGTTGTCGAACCTGGCGCTCGACCTGATCGGCCAGGCTCGCGCCTTGTACACGTACGCCGGCGAGGTCGAGGGGCCGCTCCCCGACGGCACCGTCCGGGACGAGGACCACTACGCCTACTGGCGAGATCAACACCAGTTCGTCAACCCGCTGCTGGTCGAAGTCCCGAACGGCGACTTCGCGCAGGTGATCGGCCGCCAGTTCCTGCACGACGCGTACGCGTTGCCGTACTGGCAGGCGATGACGTCGTCGACCGATGCCACGCTGGCGGCGATCGCCGGCAAGGCGGTCAAGGAGACGGCCTATCACCTCCGCCACAGTCGCGGCTGGGTGGTGCGCCTCGGTGACGGCACCGAGGAGAGCCACCGCAGGATGCAGCACGCGATCGACGAGCTGTGGCGCTACACCGGCGAACTGTTCGAGTCCGACGACGTGGAGCACGAACTCGTCGCGGCGGGCGTGGCGGCCGACCCCGCCGAGGTGCGTGCGCAGTGGCGCTCGACCGTCGCAGCCACCATCGCTGAGGCGACGCTCGATCTCCCCGACGACGGGCCGATGCAGACCGGCGGGCGGACCGGCCGCCACGGCGAGTCGTTCTCCTACCTGCTCGGCGAGATGCAGGTGGTCGCCCGG
>JBPEWX010000537.1:0-5371 GCA_052032235.1 Ilumatobacter sp.
TCGTCTTGGCGGCGAACGCCGAACGGACGCCGCCGGCGCAGTAGACGACGACCGGCGTGGTCTTGTCGGGGATCCGGTTCTCGATCTGGGCCTCGAGGTGTCCGCGCGGGATGTGGATGGCGCCGGCGAGAGCGCCCTCCTGGTACTCGTCGGGCTCACGGACGTCGAGCACGGTGTAGCCGTCGGCGATGTGCTGCGCCGCGGTGTCGGTCGAGATCTCGGTGATCTCGGACTTCGCTGCGGTCAGCAGGTCTCGGAAGGTTGCCATAGGTCCGAAAACCTACCAACCCGGTCGGGTATTCCCGACCGGGTTGGTCACGGTTCGATCCGGGCGGTCGGCCGGACCGCCCGAACGGGGTCAGCCCTGGCGCTTGGCCGTACGGCGCACACCGGCGCCGAGGGCGATCAAGCTCGCTCCGACGACGGCGATCAGGCCGTTCGTCGAGTTGCTCCCGGTGGGCGGCAGCGTGGCGGCGAGCACCTCGACCTCGAAGGTCTCGGTCGCGGTCGCCGTACCGTCGCTGGCGGTGACCGTGATGGTCGCCGTCCCCAGCGTCGGACCGGCAGTCAGCTCGATGACCCGTTCCACGACGGTCGCCTCGAAGAAGCCCTCGCTCCCGCCGCCTCCCGGTCCGCTGGACAGGTTCGTGAACAGGCCGGGCCGGTCGGACTCGACGGTGATCACGAACTCGGCGTCGTCATCGGGGTCGGTGACGGTGAACGGGATCGTGAGCGAACCACCCGGGTTGGTCACCACGTTCGCCAACGGCGAGATCGACGGACCGCCTCCCGGCGTGGAGTCGGGCACGGTCGTCGTGGTCGTGGTGGTGGTGGTCGACGTCGTCGTCGGCGGGTTCGGGTCGTCCTGGAACTCGACCGCACCGATGTCGATCGTGCGCACGACGCGGGCGGCGCCGCGCTGGTCTTCGACGAACTCGGCCGGTTCGTCGCCGCCGGCGTCGATCGCCGGCGAACCGATCACCGGTTCACGCGTCGCGGTCTCGCCACCGTTGTCCTGCAGCGGCCCGAGTTCGGGATCGTCGGCGAACACGAGGTTGGTGCCGATGACGTCGGCCTGCTCGACGGTCGGCAGGATCGAGTTGCGCACGTCGAGGCTCGACTCGTACAGCTCGAACGCACGGGCCGCACCGTTGCCGGCGATGATCGACCGGTTCACCGTCACCTCGGCGTACTCGGCGTCGATCGCTTCGCCGTCGGACAGCGTGTTCCCCGACAGGGTGCTCTGGGTCACCTCGAGCGAGGTGTACGCCACGTCGATCAGCGCCGTCACGTCGTTCGACGCGATCGTCGTCTGACGGATGGCGAGCTCGGACTCGTAGCCGTCGATCAGCTCGTCGCCGCCGGTGTTGCCGGAGATGGTGGAGTCGGTGATGACGACCTCCGACTCGTACACGTTGATGACGTCGTCGTACGACTCGTTGTCGACGATCGACGTGTCGTGCACGTCGACGAAGGAGCCCCGTGCCTGGATCGCGGCATCGTCGTAGAGCGCCGTGTTGCCCGAGATCGTCGACCCGTGGATCAACGCCGAACCGTAGAACACGTTCACGCCGGCACCCGCGAACGCGGCGTTGTCGGCGACCGAGCTGTTCTCGATCACGATGTCGACCTGACCGGCGAGCACGCCACCGCCCATCCAGAAACCACGGCGCGGGCCGGATTCGGCCCCGGCGCGGTTGCCGGAGATCACCGAGTCGACGATGCGCAGATCGGGTTGTCCCTCGACGACGATCTGTTCGATCTGTTCGCGTGGATCCTCCCGACGGCGGAAGTCGTCGATCATCACACCGGCGCCGAGCCCGGACACGTTGCCCGCGATCGTGGAACCCGAGATCTCGGCGTCGAGGTACGAGTTGTTGGAGAAGCGGATGCCACCTCCCGCGCCGCCGACGGTGTCGTACGGAGCCTCCTCGAGCACGATGTCCTCGGTCATCCGAGCCGGGCCGTACAGGACCGGGCCGTACGACAGACCGAGCGTCTCGTTGTCCGACACCGTCGAACCACTGATGTCGACCGAGAGGTACTCGCTGTTGCGGACCGAGACGCCGGCACCGTTGTTGGCCGTGTTCTCTGTGACGGTCGACTCGACCAGTTCGAACGAGCTCCCGTAGGCCCACTGGACCAGGATGCCGCCGCCGGAGCCGCCGAAGTCGTACGGGCCGGCGTATCCGGGCCCCTCGTAGAAGTCGGGCCGACCTTCCATCTGCGCCGTGTTGCCGCTGATGGTGGACGCCCGGATGATCAGGCTCGAGTCGTCGAGACCCTGGGCGTTGACGCCACCGCCGTTGCCGGCCTCGTTGTCGGTGATCGTCACGCCCTGCAGGGTGACGGTCGACGCGTACACGTCGCTCAGGTCGATGCCACCGCCGGGACCGGCGTAACCAGGGCCGATCAGGAACGGCTCGGGCTGGTACGGCTCGTCGTATGCCGACACCGTGGAGTTGCCGGTGATCACGGTGTCCGTGATCGTCATCGTGGTGTCGTAGAGATCGTCGACGGCGATGCCGGCGCCCGACCCGGCCTGGTTCCGTGCGATGTACGAGTTCGAGATCGCCACGGGCGCGTAGATGTCGTCGAGCAGGACCCCGCCGCCCGAGGCGAGCACGCGGTTGTCGACGATGTCGGTGTCGTCGATGACGACGGGCAGGTCCATCTCGTCGGCGTACACACCGCCGCCGATGAACCCCGTGTTGCCGCTGATCGTGCTGTTGCGGATGATCATGCCGCCGCTCAACGTGTCGAGCGTTGCCGTGTTCTCGGCTCGCCGAACGCGGACGCCGCCGTCACTGTTGTCGGAGACCGTGCCGGCGTCGAGGACGAACGAACCACCCGAGGAGCGGACGCCGACACCGTCGTTGCCGGTGATCACGACGTCGGTCAGGCGGAGATCGGTCTCGTAGGCCAGGATGCCGGAGCCGTCGGCGCCGCTGATCGTCAGGCCCGACACCGACCCGACGAGCGGGTTGCCGTACTGGCCGAAGTAGAGCGCCGTGGCCGGCGACGAGATCGTGATCGCGTCGGTGCCCGGTCCGATGATCGCGAGATCGTCGGTGATCCGAAGTGTGCCGTAGAGGTTGATCGCGCCGCTCAGCCCGTCGGCGAAGGTGATCGTGTCCGCGCCCGCCGCGGCGTTCGCGTCCGTCACCGCTTGGTGCAAGCTGCCGGCGCCGACTGCGTCGAGGGTGGTCACCTCGAACGAGGCCGCCGAGACCGGTTGGCCGTTGACGACGATCGAGCCGCCCATCACGGTGACCGTGGCCGCCGCTCCGACGCGCGCCAGAGCGCGCGCATCCATCCGCTGTGTCATGTGTTTCCTTCCGCTGATTGGTGTGCGCCCAGCCGCACGAGGTCGATATCGGTGTTGTGCTGGGAGAACTTGAGACGAAACCCCTGGTCAGCCCGCTGGGGTCAGTGCTTCGGTCGGGACGACGAACGATCGGGCGTGCTGTTCGGCGTCGAGGTCGACGAGGTGGGTGTGACCGGCGCCGGTGATCACCTGGAGGTCGAACACCTCTTGGACCAGGCCGTCGAAGCGGACGAAACCGACGGTCGACGCGGTCTCCAGATCGACGATCCACAGGCCCGAGTGGCGCGGCTCGGTGCTCTGGGTGAGCGGCAGCCCGGCGAAAACCGACTCACGGACTTGCGACAAGCCGATCAGGGCGTAGCGGCCGATGAACTCCATCCCGCGGGTGAAGCCCGGCAGCGTGGTGACGACCTCGGCGTCACCGGTGTCGGGGTCGATCCGGCTGAGCGACCCCTTGCCCGACTCGAGCACCCACAGCTGGTCACGGTGCCAGCGAGGCGAGTGCGGCATGCAGAGGCCTCGGGTCATGATCTCGTTCGAGTCCACGTCGACGATCAACCCGCCGAACGCCTTGGTGTCGCGCCAGCCCTGCGCCTGATCGGACTCGCTGAACGCCGTGACGTAGCGGGGGCGACCGTCGCGCAGTGCCATGCCGTTGAGGTGGCAACGGTCGTCGGCACTCAGGCCGGTCACGAACGGAGGCCGCCAGCGCGGCACGAAGCTGTGTTCGGCGTCGAGGGTGGCGAGACACGAGAACTTGGTCGCGACGATCCACAGTTCGCCGTCGGTGTCGTACTCCATCTCGTGGATCGAGATGTCGCCGGTGACGTGCCGGTGTCGCAGCACGTATGCCGACGAATAGGTGCCTGCCGGTTCGATCTTCGCCGCGACGGCCGGCTGGTCACGGTACGTCCACACCTCGTTCGCCGTGCCGATCGCCAGGTGTCCACCGGGTTTGGCCGCCATCCCCATCGGCCGGGGCATGGCGGTGAAGTGGGTGTTGAGGACACCGTCCATCGACCGCAGGGTGATCATCCGACCGCTCTGGTACGTCGACAGCAGCACGTTGGCGTTCGCCTTGGCGAGCAACTCCGGCACGGTCTCGGTGTGCACGCTGGCGAGCGGGTGCTTCCCGCCGGCGGGCGGGGCGGGTCGCTTCGGCCGCGACGGAGCCGTCGGTGCCGACCCGGCCACCGCCGACGCAACCGCGGTGGCACGTTGCGCCGTCGCCTCGACCCGCGGGAGCACCTCGTTCAGCTCCGTCGAGTTCATGCGCCACTTGTCGGGGTTCGGCGGCGTGAGGGTGTGACGAGACAGCGGGAGCGGGTCGGCGAGATCGTGCTCCCACGACAGATCGACCGCGGCGCAGATCCGCTCCACCTCGGGCAACGGGTCGGCGACGAGTCGGTCGTAGCTCGCGACGGTCCATCGTCCCGGAGCGACTCGTTCGAGGTCGTCGAGGATCTTGTTCGTGGTGTACTCCCATTGGGCGGCGCACACCTCTTGGACCGACTTGCCCACGAGGTCCTGCCACCCGGGCGTCAGGAGCAACGACCACGGCAACCCGGTCCACCCCGGCAGGTCGGGATAGGTGACGAAGCCGCCCGAGCGCCACGCGTCGATCATCGAGCTGATCTCGTCGCGCGGGCCACGCGACAGGAACACGTAGCGGGCATCGGGGAACACCGCATCGAGGAACTCGATCCGCAGCGCGTTCTTCGGGGTCTTCTCGAGGAATCGGAGGCCGGTCGCGTTCATCGGCGGTGGCTGACCGTTGCGGTCGACGAGCCGGTCGAACCAGGCGTCGCGCAGTGCGGCGACGACCTCGTCGGTCGCGTCGGCGGCCGTCAGCTCGTTCGAGTGCCAGTCCCGGTGCTCCGGTCGCAACGACGGGAGCTGTTCGATCAGCTGATGGCTCTCGCCGCCGATCGAGAACACGTCGGGTGAGTTGCCGAGCGTCTCGAACAGGAGCGTGCTGCCGGCGCGCGGCGGCGAGACGATGATGACGGGCCGGTCGAACCGCGGGTCGGCGCTCCGGGCAGG
>JBPEWX010000538.1:0-5738 GCA_052032235.1 Ilumatobacter sp.
CACCGACGAGGGCATCGGTATTCCGCAGCGCGATCTCGACCGTATCTTCGAGCGCTTCTATCGGGTCGACAAGGCTCGGAGCCGCGAGACGGGTGGCACCGGCCTCGGCCTCTCGATCGTCCGTCACGTCGCTCACAACCACGGAGGTGACGTGGCCGTCCGGTCGGTCGAGGGCGAGGGCAGCACGTTCATGCTCCGCCTCCCTGCCCGATCGACGGGCGCCGATCACCACGACCACGACTCATCCGCCGCACCTGATCAGGACGGCGACACACAGCAAGGAATCGCATGAGCAGTCCCACCATTCTCGTCGTCGAGGACGAGGCGAGCTTCGTCGACGCGTTGCAGATCGGCCTCACCCGCGAGGGGTTCCACGTCGAGGTGGCCACCGACGGGATCGAGGCGATCACCCGCTTCGAGCAGGTCGACCCCGATCTGGTGTTGCTCGACGTGATGCTGCCGCGAGCGTCGGGGATCGACGTGTGCCGCCAGCTGCGCCAGACGAGTTCGGTGCCGATCATCATGGTGACCGCGAAGTCGAGCGAGATCGACACCGTGGTCGGCCTCGAGGTGGGTGCCGACGACTACGTCACCAAGCCGTACCGGATCCGCGAACTGGTGGCGAGAATCCGCGCCCAGCTCCGCCGCAACACGATGGAGAACGGCACCGGTGAGGTCGAACGGCCCGCGGAGGTCGACGCGGCGATCCGCGTGGGCGAGGTCTCGCTCGACCCCGACGAGCACCGGGTCACCGTCGACGGGAGCGAGATCAACCTCCCGCTCAAGGAGTTCGAGGTCCTCCACCTCCTGCTCGCCAACGCCGGTCGGGTCCTGACTCGCGAAACGCTGATCGACCGTGTCTGGGGCACCGACTACGTCGGTGACACCAAGACGCTCGACGTCCACATCAAGCGCCTCCGCTCGAAGGTCGAGCCCGATCCGGGCGCTCCGACGCGCATCGTGACGATCCGCGGTCTCGGCTACAAGTACGAACGAACCTGACCGGGGCCGCCCGGTCAGCGCAGCCGACGAACGACGGTGAGTCGGTCCACCGGCTCACCCGCCAGCCAGCTCAGCGTGTGATTGGGTTCGCGGCCGACGACCTCGAAACCGGACCGCTCGAGCGCACTCGCACGCCGACCGTGCCGGGTGTTGATCTCGCCGAACCATCCGTCGTGGCCGGCGCCGAGCACGATCTGGTCGATCCGAGCCCGCACGGCGAGCACCGCGCTCGTGTTGCGTGCTGCGCCGGTCAGATTGAGGTGGGCGTGGGCGGACGGAACATCGTGTCGGCTGCTCCGAACGAGCGCACCGGCGTCGCGGAGGCGGAGCCGCACGAAGGTGCGCCCCGTCGGGTCGAGACGACCGCCGACGACCGCGCCACACGCGGCGGCGACGAATCGCGCCGACCCGGCGACCACGGCGCGTCGTGCCGACCGCTCGTCGCAACACACCAGCGCGTAGCCGACGGCGTGATCGTCGTCGTCGACGACCACCGACGCCCAGCGAGCGCCGGCCGTCAGGTACCAGTCGAGGCAGAGCCGCTCGTACGCACGCATCACCTCGTGCGACGGATCGAACGGTGCCGCCGAGCCGCCGACGAGGGTCGACCAGAAGAGCGTCCGCACGGCCGCGTCGTCGCTCGCCCGGAACGGGCGGATCGAGACCGGACCGGCCACCGGAGCCTCGACAGCGCTCATGCTGCCATCGGTCCGTAGAGCGCGAGCAGCTGCTCGGCGGTGGTCTCCCAACCATGCGCCTCGGCGTGCCGGCGGGCAGCGCGTCGGAGATCGTCACGGTCGCCGGCGAGCAGTTCGAGGATGCCGCGTCCGAAGCCGGCGGCGTCGGGCGAGCAGCGACGTCCGGCATCGAGCGGGACGATCTCGGCCAGGGCACCCTGGTCGGGGACGACGACCGGCGTCCCGGCGGCCAGGAACTCGAGTGCAGCGAGCCCGAACGTCTCGTAGCGTCCCGGGGCGATCCCCACGTCGGCGGTCGCCATCGCCGTCGCGAGCATCGACCGGTCGGCCACGTGGCCGTGGAACCGGATCGGGAGACCCTCGGCGTGGGACCTCAACTCGGCGCGGAGCGGCCCGTCCCCGTAGACGTCCCACTCGAAGTCGAGTCCGTGTGCGACGAGATGGCGGGCGGTCTCGACGAGGAGCGTCGGTGACTTCTCCGGCGACAGCCGAACGGCGGAGACGAGACGGGCCCGACCGCGCGGTTCGTACCGGACCGGCCGAAACCGTTCGAGGTCGACGCCGAGGGCGATCCGTCCGATCGGAGGACCCTCCAAGCCGTCGAACTCCGAGGCCGCGAAGGCGGACGCGCAGACGATCGCGTCGACGCGGCGGATGAGCCGTGCGTCGTACCGTCGAACCGCCGGTGCGACGGCGCCGTGCATCCGGGTGGCGCGGCCGACGATCGCGTCCAGGCGCTCGTGGGACACGAGGACGACGCGCGCTCCGGCGGCCCGTCGGTCGGCGACCGGGCCGACCAGGGTGGTCTTGTCGGAGAGTTCGATCACGTCGGGATCGAGCCGGTCGAGGGCGTCGCGGACCGCCTGCGGTCGCACGATCATCCGGTAGCCACCCATACCCGGGACCTTCGGTGCCCTGATCCTCACGATCGTCCGGCCCTCCACCTCGTCGACGCCGCCGGTCGCGTCGGGCACGATCAGGGAGCACCGATGGCCGCGCGCGGCGTACTGTGCGGCGAGCTGATCGACGGCCGTGCGGAGACCCCCCGACGTCGGCGTGTAGAAGTTGGCGACCTGACAGATGTGCATCGTCGCCCTCACGCCGCCAGGCCGACCGTGAGCTCGAGCAGATCGGCGTACGACGCCGTCGGCCTGCAGGCGGCGATGTCGAGTGTGGCGATGGTCGCGTCGCGCGTCCGAGGATCGTCGAGATCGGCCGGGTGGAGCGCGAGTCGGATCGGCCGACGGTGTACGACGTGACGAACCAGCACCTGCCGGGTGAACCAACTGCCGACGCCGGCGAGGCTGCTGTCGGGGCGCTGGCAGACGGCCGGGATCCGGATCTCCCGGTCGTGCCAGAGGTCGGTCACCGCGAGGTGGCTCGTCGTGTAGGCGAAGCCTGCTTCGTACAGGGCGTCGACCGCTTCGGTCGACGCCAGCCATCCGGGTGGGGTGAACCCGATCGGCGACCAGCCGTGGCGTTCCATCTCGTCGACGCCGCGGGCGATCAGGTCGCGCGCGGTGATCAGATCGAGATCGCAGAACTCGGCGCATCCCCGGGCCATCAGTCGATTGCGGGTGTTGCGCGCCGTCGAGCGGTCGTTCGGCTGATGGCGCCAGCCGTGCAACGCGAGTTCGTATCCGTCGCTCGCCGCCGACGACAGCCGTTCGATCAGCGCCGGGTCGTCGTCGAGGGAGCGGCCGCGCCACGGCCCCGGCACGACCAAGAGGGTGGCTCGGATGCCTCGACGACGGACCATGTCGAGCAGCTCGAGCGAACGCTCGCTGGTCGTGGCGTGGACGTCGTGGATCGAGACGACGACGTTCATGCCGCCGCCTCGACGGCCGGCGACTCGATCACGGTGCGGTAGTGGCCGATCAGCTCGTCCATGATCACCGGCCACGGACGTTGCTCGACCTCGACCCGGGCTGCCGCCCCGAGGCGGGCCCGCAGATCGGGACGCCGGGCGAGTTCGTCGACGGCCCCGACCAGCGTCTCGGGCACCTCGGGCGACCAGAACAGCCCGTTCTCGCGATGGCGCACGAAGTCGAGCGGACCTCCTGCGCTCGGCGCGACGACGGCGACACCCGAGGCCATCGCCTCCTGGAGTGCCTGACAGTAGGTCTCGTCCACCCCGGTGTGGACGAAGATGTCGAAGGTGGCGGCGAGCGCGCTCAGCATCTCGCCGCTCTGGAAGCCGACGAATCGGGCGCCCGGCAGCTTGCGTTGCAGATCGTCCCGCTCCGGCCCGTCGCCGACGATCACGACCCGGACGTTCGGCAGGTCGAGCAGGGGAGCCAGCCGTTCGACCTGCTTCTCCTTGGCGAGTCGCCCGACGAACCCGACGACCACCTCGCCGCTCGGGGCGAGGAACCGGTGCACCTCGTCCGATCGGTGGTGTGGCGCGAAGCGCTCGAGGTCGACCCCGCGAGCCCACACGCCGGTGTTCTCGATCCCACGCGCCCGCAGTGCCCACGCCGTGACCGACGACGGGGCGAGGGTGAGGGCCGACTGGCCGTGGACCCAGCGCAGATAGTTCCAGATCCCGTCGGAGACGCGTGCCAGGCCGTGGCGTTTGGCGAACCCGGCGAGATCGGTCTGGAACACGGCGACGCTGGGGATCCCGGCTCGGCCCGCGACGCGTGCCGCGGTGGCGCCCAACACGGCGGGAGCGGCGAGGTGGACCACGTCGGGTCGGAAGTCGCGCAACGTCCTGCGGATGCGGAGGCTCGGCAGACCGACCCGCAGTTCGGGGTAGCGAGGCAGGTCGAAGCCACGCACCCGAACCACCTCGACGTCGTCGATGCCGTCGACGTGGTCGTCGCCCGGACCCGGTGCGATGACGATCGCGCGGTGTCCTTCGGCCTGGAGGTGCTCGAGCAGACGGAGCACCGAGTTGGTCACACCGTTGACGTTCGGGAGGAACGACTCGGCGACGATCGCAACACGGAGCGACCGTGGCGAGGAGGCGGGGCGTCGGAGGGGGCGAAGCATCGTCACGAGGACCTTTCGTCGGGGGCGGGGGGAATCGCGGTGTCGACGGCGGCGACGCACGCAGCGGTGACGGCGAAGCACCCGCCGATCGCCGCGAACGTCGGACGGGAGTGGTCGGCGAGGCCGAACACGAGCGCCGCCGCGGCGCCGCCGAAGTACGACAGGTTGTAGGCGGCGTCGTACACCGAGAACACCCGGGCGCGGGCGTCGTCGGTGATCGCTCCCTGCACGACGGCGTCGGTCGAGACGCGCAGGTTCTGGAACGCCCAGAACGACGACGCGACCGCGACCGCCCAGACCAGCGGCGCGTGGAGCGCGACGGCGACGAACAAGGCAGCGGCCGGCATCGCGAACGCGCCGAACGCGAGCAGTCGCATGCCCGATCGTTCTGCGACGGTGGGGGCGGTGAGGGTGCCGAGGAACGACCCGACACCGGTGACCGCGACGACGACGAGGTAGCCCCGTTCGGCGAGGTCGAACTCGTTCGCGGCGGCGAGGACCGCAGAGGCGAAGGTGGCACCCAACAGCGCCCTGCTCGAACTCGTGAGCAGGATCGCCCGTCGCGTCGGTGGGCTGGAGACGAGCGAGGCGACGCGAGCGAACGTCTCCCGCCACGAATGGTGTCGGCGGTCGGAGCGTCCGCCGAGGTCGACCCGGAGCGTCCCGAACGCGATCGCGGACAGGAGCTGCGCGGCGGCGGCGACCGCGAGCACCCCGGTGGTGACGGTCGTACTGCCGACGGCGCCGACGGCCGCCCCGCACGTGCCGGCCATCATCCCGACGAACAACGACCGGGCGTCCATCTCCACCAGGTCGACGGGCGCAACGAGGCGCGGGATCGACGCGGCGCGCAGCGTGTACACGAGTCGTGCACACGAGATCAGTGCCGCCGCCGTCATCAGACCGAGTCGTCGGTCGTCGGTCGCCACGGCCACCACCGCGACGAGCGTGAGGAGACAGCGGGCGATGTTGACCGTGCCGAGCAACCGACGTCGGCTGTACCGATCGGCCACCACGCCCGACAGGGGGCCGACCGTCGCGTAC
>JBPEWX010000539.1:0-1934 GCA_052032235.1 Ilumatobacter sp.
GAACAGGGCCTCGTGGCATCCGTGGCGAGCGCCGTCGCGAGCGATGCGGAGCACCTCGTCGCGCGACAGGAACGGTGCGTCGAGGTGGGCCGGAGGTTGGGCGAACGTGCAGTACCCACACCGGTCGCGGCACAGCATCGTCAGCGGGATGAACACCTTCGGTGAGTAGGTGATGCGCGTACCCCGGCGGCGATCGCGGATCGACGCAGCGCGCTCCATCGCCGCGACGACGTCGTCGGGGAGCGCCCGGCTGTCGGTGCGAGGAGCGAGCGTCACCGTCGTGGGGGTCATGGCGGCGCAGTGTAGGTCGAGTGAGTTCGGAAAGCGAACTGAGGGTCGCCGGTAGGCTCGGTTCGTCATGGCCCGCTCACCCGACACGTCGAACGCCACCACCGAGTCGGTCGGCCGACCGCTCGACTCACAGGCGGCCATCGAGCGCACCTTGTCGGTCATCGGCGACAAGTGGTCGATCCTCGTGGTGCGCGCGGTGTTGCGCGGCGTCCGTCGGTTCGACGAGCTGATCGACGACCTCGGCATCGCCCGTCCGGTGCTCGCCGAGCGGTTGAAGCGACTCGTCGCCCACGGTGTGCTCACCAAGGTGCCGTACCAGGAGCACCCGGCCCGGTACGAGTACCGACTCACCGACGCCGGCCTGGCGCTGTCGCCGGTGCTCGTCGCACTCGTGCGCTGGAGCGAGACCCACCTGCCGAACGTCGAACCGACCACCGCGCTCGTCCACGCGCCGTGCGGCACCGAGCTCGAGCAGGCGTTCTGGTGCCGCACCTGCGCGACCACCTTCGGCCCGTCGGCGATCCGAGGAGTGCAGGCCGACGCCGCGTCGGTCGGCGCCGATCGTGCCGACGATCGTTCCGGCGATCATTCCGGGGACTGATCCGCCGACCGGAACCCATCGCTCGGAGCGATGGCAGCGCGAAACCGCCGATTCGACCGGACGATTTCGGTCGCGTGGGTCGCCGCCCTGTAGTTTCGAACTATGTCACAAACGCTGCGTCGCGGTCCCGTGTCGGGCACCGCAGTCGGGCGAGGCGCCAAGCGCAAGCCGTTCCTCCTCGACTTCTACTCCACGGCCGTCGGCAAGAAGTACGTGATGGCGATCACCGGCATCATCGGCATCGGCTTCGTCGTCTCGCACATGATCGGCAACCTGAAGGTCTACATCGGCACCGTGACCGAGAACGGCCAAGAGGTGTACGACATCGACATCTACGGCGAGTTCCTGCGCGACATCCTCGTGCCGATCCTGCCCCGCACGGTGTTCCTCTGGATCTTGCGTGGCGTCCTGATCGGCGCCGTGCTGCTCCACATCCACGCCGCCTACGGCCTCACCGTCATGAACCGCAAGGCCCGCCCGGTCAAGTACCAGTCGGCGCGTGACTACGAGGTCGCCAACTTCGCCAGTCGCACCATGCGCTGGACGGGCATCATCGTCGCCCTGTTCATCATCTGGCACCTCGCCGACCTCACGTGGGGATGGGCCAACCCCGACTTCGTGCGCGGCGAGGTGTACCGCAACCTCGACGCCAGCCTGAGCCGCATCCCGGTGGCGATCCTCTACATCGTCGCCAACATCGCGCTGGGCACCCACCTGTTCCACGGCACGTGGAGCCTCTTCCAGTCGATGGGCTGGAACAACCCCAAGTTCAACCAGTGGCGCAAGGCCCTCGCAGCGGGTGTCGCCACGATCGTGGTCGTCGGCAACGTCTCGTTCCCGATCATGACCCTCGCCGGCGTGATCGAGTTCGACGACAGCGTCACGAGTGTCCACGAGCTCCACGAGGAGGCATCCGAATGAGCATCACCCTCGACTCGAAGATTCCCGCCGGGCCGCTCGAGGACAAGTGGGACGAGTTCAAGGCGCACGAGAAGCTGGTCAACCCGGCCAACAAGCGCAAGTTCAAGATCATCGTCGTCGG
>JBPEWX010000054.1:0-12881 GCA_052032235.1 Ilumatobacter sp.
ATCGCGAACCGGTGTATGCCCCGCGGGCCGGCGACGACAGCGTCGCTCCCCCGACCGAACAGGACTTCTGGGTCGCCGAAGCCGCCGGACCGGGCGAACAACGACTCGATTGGGAGGCGCGGAACGGCAACTGGTCGGTCGTCGTCATGAACGCCGACGGCTCCGCCGACGTCGACGCCGACGTGACGGTCGGCGTCAGCTCCGATGCGGTCCTGCCGATCGGGATCGTCGTCCTGGTCCTGGGCGGCATCGGCGTGCTGGGCGCCGTCGCCCTGATCGTCATCGGGGCACGCGGGCGCGCCGTGCGCTGACCCTCACCGGCTGCCCCGCCCCGGGTGTCAGCCGGGCCGACGGAACCGCTCGATCTGTTCGGCTTTCAACCGTGCCAACGGGTCGGTGATCGACACGTGGTACACGTGCGGATTGACGATCCGTCGAACGCCGGGGTCGAGGAGGGCGACGTCGTGGTCTCGCCAGGCCCGCGCCGCCTGGACGGCGACGTGTGGGTCGTCGACGGGTGCGGTCGGACGACCGTCGGCGAACACCGGGAGCAGCAACTCCTCGGCTCTCGACCACCGGTCGCCCGGCAGCGACCGGACGAGATCGTTGCGTGCATGGTGGTGCAGGACGAGGTCCTCGCCGGGCCGGAGCGTCTCGTCGGCGGTCGACAGGACATCGGCCGTGGCGGTGCCGTCGGCGTCGTACAGGCGCCACAGGCGCTTCGGTCCGGGGTTCAGGAGCTTGGCCGGATTGTCGGAGAGCTTCATGGCGGGCAACCATTCGCCCTGCTCGTCGACCGCGACCAACTTGTAGACACCGTCGAGGCTCGAGTCGCCGTGACTCGACGCGAGCCGTGACCCCACCCCGAACACCAGCCGGTCGACGACACCGTCGGCATCCATGCCCGAACGCGGCGCCTCGTCGGCGATCTGCTGCAGGATCTGCCAGATGCGGAGCTCGTCCAGGTCGCTCGACAGCACGATCGACACGTCGGGAAAGCCGGCGGCATCGAGCCGCTTGGCCGATTGGACCGCCAGGTAGGCGAGGTCGCCCGAGTCGAGCCGGACTCCGACCGGCTCGTGTCCTGTCGCCCGGAGCCGTTCGAACACCGTGATCGCGTTGGGAATCCCCGACTCGAGGGTGTCGACGGTGTCGACGAGCAGGAGGCAGTCGTCGGGGTACACGTCGGCATAGGCCTCGAACGCGCCGAGCTCACCGTCACCGATCGCCATGAACAGCTGCACCATGGAGTGTGCATGCGTGCCCGTCGGCGGCATGCCGAGGCGGTACCCCTCCGCTGCGTTCGACGTGCCCACCGCTCCGCCGATCAGCGCCGCCCGCGACCCGTCGTCGGCTCCCGACGCAGGGCCACGCCGCATGCCGAACTCGAGCACCGGTCGGCCGTGTGCGGCGTCGACGACCCGAGATGCCTTGGTGGCGATGAGGGTCGGGAAGTTGAGGAGGTTCAGCAGCGGCGTCTCGATGAGCTGGGCCTCGCCGAGCGCACCCTCCACGACCGTGATCGGAGCGTTCGGATGGACGACCCGTCCTTCCGGGACCGCCGAGATCGAGAGCCCGCCGAAGTCGACG
The DNA here is from genome assembly GCA_052032235.1 of Ilumatobacter sp. Taxonomy (GTDB): domain Bacteria; phylum Actinomycetota; class Acidimicrobiia; order Acidimicrobiales; family Ilumatobacteraceae; genus Ilumatobacter. The sequence goes on from JBPEWX010000054.1 coordinate 1,591, forward strand.
TCGGCGAACCAGTCACAGAACGCGTCGTCGAACAGCGGGTCGCCGGCACGGCCGCGATGAGCTCGCAGCGCCGCGACGTCGCCCTCGGACGCTCGCGCACCGGCGGCCCAGTCGAGGAACGGTCCGAGACCCGCCGTCACGCAGTAGCCGGCCTGGTGTTCGCCGTAGTCGGGGTTGGAGCGGTAGAAGTGCTCGAAGCGTGCGCGGCGCTCGTGGAGGCCCAGCCGGAAGTAGAGCTGCGACATGGTGACCTGGTAGGCGTCGGTGCGGAGTACACCCCGCCCGACCGCCGGCATCGACGTCATCGGCCCACCATAGGGGTGGGTACGATCGAACTCGATGCCCGATTCGTACGATTCCCGGACGGCGCTCGTCGTCGTCGACGTCCAGAACGATTTCGCCGACCCGAACGGATCGCTCTTCGTCGCCGGCGGGGAGCAGGTGGTCACGGCGGTCAACGCCGAGATCGAGGCGGCGCGTGCCGGTGGAGCCACCGTCGCGTACACCCAGGACTGGCATCCGCCGGCCACCCCGCACTTCGTCACCGACGGCGGCACGTGGCCGGTGCACTGCGTCCGTGACACGTGGGGTGCCGAACTGCACCCCGATCTGACCGTCGACGGGCCGACCGTCCGAAAGGGCACCGGCGGCGAAGACGGCTACTCGGGTTTCTCGATGCAGGACCCCGAGAGCGGTGCGGTCTCGCCGACCGGACTCCACGAGCTGCTGCGCGAGCGCGACACCGAACGAGTCGTCGTGGTCGGTCTGGCCCTCGACGTCTGCGTCAAGGCGACGGCGCTCGACGCCGTCGGCCTGGGCTACGACACCACCGTCGTCGCCGATGCGTCGGCTCCGGTCGAGCTCGAGGACGGCGACGGCGAGCGGGCGATCGCCGAGATGCGCGAGGCGGGCGTCACGGTGCGCTGATCCGGCGCGGCACGAACGAGGGGGACATGACCGGGCTCGAACACGACGACTGGATGGGCGACAGCGACGCGGTCCTGTGGCACATCGAGCGCGACCCGATCCTGCGGTCGACGATCACCTCGGTCTGGTTCCTCGACCGGGTTCCCGACGCCGCACGACTTCGGGCGAACGCCGAGCGGATGGTCGACGCACTCCCCCGCCTGCGCCAACACGTCGTCGACGCCCAGCCCGGGCTCGCCGCACCGCGCTGGGTGGACGACCCACTGTTCGACCTCGATCACCATCTTCACGCCGTGTCGGTCCCCGGCGGTGAACGCGCGGTACTCGAGCACACCGAACGCCTCGCCACGTCGGCGTTCGACAAGGACCGCCCGCTGTGGGAACTCGAGGTCGTCGACGGTCTCCCCGGCGGACGCGGTGCGTTCGTGATGAAGGTCCATCACGCGATCGCCGACGGCATCGGCCTGGTCAAGATGCTGGCGTACATCGTCTCGCTCGGCCCGGACGACGACGCCCAGACCGAACGGCCGCCCGAGCGCGCCGGTTCGGAACGATCGGCCGAACACCCGTGGGCGGCGACCATCCGGGCCGTTCGTCACCGCGTCGCCACCGACACCCGGGCCTTGGCGCGCCTCGGCACTGCCTCGCTGCACACCGCAGCCGGGTTCGTCCGCGACCCGGTCGGTACGGCTTCCGGGACGACCCGGACGGCCGGCTCGATCGCCAAGCTGATCCAGCCGGCGACGACGCCGCGGAGTCCGATCATGACCGGGCGTTCGTTGTCGCTCCGACTCCATCGCGTCGAAGTCGACCTCGAACCCGTCCGGGAAGCCGCCCGAGCCCTCGGCGCCTCGCTCAACGACGCGTTCGTCGCCGTCGTGCTGGAGGCATTGCACGAGTACCACCGGCATCACGGCGTCGACGCCGCCGACATCCGGATGCACATGCCGGTCAGCGTGCGCGCCGCCGACGGCGACGGCGCTGATGCGATCACGAACCAGTTCGTGCCGGCCCGATTCGTCCTCCCGCTCGGCGATCGGCCGATGGCCGAACGCGTCGCCGACACCAAGGATCGCCTGGCCGAGGTGCGCGCCGAGCCGGCGCTCCCCCACGTGAACGACATCGCCGGCATCGTCGAACGGCTCGGCCCGACGGCGACGGTCACCCTGATCGGCTCGATGATGAAGGGCGTCGACGTCACGACGTCGAACGTGCCGGGCCCACCGTTCCCCGTCTATCTCGCCGGCGCCAAGGCAGAGCAGATGTTCGCGTACGGCCCACCGGCCGGGTCGGCGATCAACCTCACCCTCCTCTCCTACGACGGCAAGCTCGAGATCGGTATCACCACCGACCACGCCGCGCTGCCCGACGCCGAGGTGTTCGTCACGGCCGTCGAAGCCGCCTTCGACCACCTCGTCGCCGGCTGACGCTCACGCCCCCACCACCCGGATTCTCGGCGGCCCACGTCCGACAAACCGGACCACAGCCACCGAGAACCCACAGCCAACCCCATCACCCGGCGTTCTCGGCGGCCCGAGTCCGAGATTCCGGACCACAGCCACCGAGAACCTGCCGGCGCTCACGCCTCCGTGCACGAACTCGTCGAGTCGACAGCGGGGCGGCGGACCCCGGAAAACGACGAAACCCCTGCCGGATCGGCAGGGGTTTCCTTGGCAGCCCGTACGGGATTCGAACCCGTGCCGCCACCTTGAGAGGGTGGTGTCCTAGGCCACTAGACGAACGGGCCAAGCTGCGGCGCCCGACTCTATCGCCGGGCTCTGTCAACCGGACGAAGCCTCACGGCTTCCCGGATGGTTGGGGTGCAAGGAATCGAACCTTGAATAAGAGAACCAGAAACTCTCGTGTTGCCAATTACACCACACCCCACTGGAGCGAGGAACGAGTGTATCGGCGACAGCGACGGCATCAACCTGGGAAAACCGTTGTCACGACGATGACCCGATCGCCACCGTTCCGGGACGTCGGCCGGTGGGGACGTCAGTTGGTGAGATCGCTGAAGCGCTCCCACCCGACGAGCCGCCCGAGCGACACCCCGGCCGCCTCTTCGAGGTTGCGACGCCAGGCCGTCCCGCCCTGCACCACGCTGTCGGGCACCGACGCCACGTCGACGTCGAGGCCGAGTTCGTCGGCGATCAAGCGTGCCCGCAGGGCGTGGTACGGGTCGGTGACCAGGGCGACCTCGTCGATCCCGAGCGTCTGCATCACCGGGACGGCCGCGGCGACGGAGTCGTAGGTCGTGTTCCCCTCCCCCACCTGCACGATCGCCGCCTCGGGCACGCCGAGATCGATCAGGTAGCTCGCCGACGCCTCGGCCTCGGTGAACCGGTCGCCAGGGATGTTGCCGCCGGTGACCACGATCGTCGGCGCGATACCGCCCTGGTACAGGTCGGCGGCGTGGTCGAGCCGGCCCGCGAGCTGCGGTGACGGCCGGCCGTCGTACTGTGCGGCACCCAACACCATGATCGCCTCGGTGGGCTCGGCACCGTGCGACCCACCGGTGTGGACGACCTGGGCCAGGTTGACGAAGAAGTAGAGCAGGATCACCCCGACGACCACGAAGAAGACCCGGAGCGGCGCCACCAACGCGCTCCCGATCCGCACCTCACCGCGCGGCGAGTAGTCCTTGGTGAGGGCGTCGGCTGCGTGACGGTCGGCGGCCTGGTCGCCCAGCGCACGATCGAGCGAGAACTCGTCGGGCACGAACGGAGTCAGCCGATCCGCTCGAGCGCCGCCCGCATGCGCCGCAACGATTCGTCGCGCCCCATGACCTCGAGCGCCTCGAACAACGGCGGGCCGACGGTTCGGCCGGTCACCGCGACACGAACGGGTGCCTGCGCCTTGCCGAGCTTCAGCTCGTAGCGGGTCATCACGTCCTCCAGCGTGGCCTTCAACGAGTCGGCCGTCCAGTCACACCCGTCGTAGGCGGCGATCGCGTCGGCCAGGAGCGGCCCCGCGTACTCGGTGGTCATCGTCTTGTCCCACGACGCCTCGTCGATCTCCGGATCGTCGGTGAAGAGGAAGTCGACCACGCCGGGCGCATCGCCGAGCGTGACGAGCCGGGGCTGGATGTGCGGCGCCATCTCACGGAACACCTCGCGGTCCCACTCGGCGGGCAGCCACGGGTCGCACGCCTCCACCAGCTCGTCGACCGACAGCATGCGGATGTACTCACCGTTGAAGGCGGCGAGCTTCTTCAGGTCGAAGAACGCCGGCGACAGGTTGACGTCGTCGAGTCGGAACGACTGCTCCATCGCCGACCACGGCTGGATCTCCTCCTCACCGGGCGACCAGCCGAGCGTCATGAGATAGTTGATCATCGCGGCGGGCAGGTACCCCTCGGCGCGGTACTGCTCGAGGGCCACCTTGTCGCGGCGCTTCGACAGCTTCTTGCGCTGGTCGTTCACCAGCACCGGCACGTGCGCCCACACGGGCGGTTCGTGGCCGAGCGCCTGCCAGATCATCTGCTGCTTGGGCGTGTTGGGCAGGTGCTCCTCGGCGCGCACGACGTTCGTGATCCCCATCGATCGATCGTCGACCACGTTGGCGAGGATGAAGACCGGGGTGCCGTTGCCACGCACCAGCACGAAGTCCTCGATCACCCCGTTGTCGAACTCGACGTCGCCACGCACGAGGTCGTGGACGATCGTCGTCCCCTCGGGTACCCGGAACCGCAGGACGTGACCGGGGCCGGGCCCGAGCCCGCGATCGCGCGACCAGCCGCCGTACCCGGTGGTGCCCTCGGCCTTGGCACGCTCCTGGATCTGCTCCGAGGTCATGTCGCAGTAGTAGGCGTGTCCGCTCTCGACGAGCTGCTGCGCCGCCTCCAGGTGGGCGTCGGCGTACGAACTCTGGAACAGGGGCCCTTCGAAATGCGGGTCGTCCGCGGCGATGCCGATCCACTCCAGTGCGTCGATGATGCCCTGGGTCCACTCCGGCCGGTTCCGGGCCTCGTCGGTGTCCTCGATGCGCAGCACGAACGTGCCGCCGCTCTGGCGGGCGAGCGCCCAGTTGTGCAGCGCCGTGCGCGCCCCACCGACGTGGAACATGCCGGTGGGCGAAGGGGCGAATCGGTAGCGAGGTGCGTCAGCCATGCCCGGTCGACGCTATCCGCCCGACGGCCGCGAGATGACCGCTGCGTCAGGCCCCGCGGACGCTCGTCTGCGCCAGGTTGCGGAGTTGCCGCAGCACGACCGACAGGTTGGTGATGTCGAAGGTCTCGGCCCGGCGGATCTCGGTGAGCTGTTGGGTCGCCCGCTCGACCGAGCGGGCGTTCGCGTCGATCCACCGTTCGACCGCTCCGCTGGTCGCGCCGTCGAACTCGATGACGTTGCCCGTCAGCTCGCTCAACAGCCCGAGCAGGTCGTCTCGGAGCGCCGACCGGGCCTGTGTCTGCCAGCGGTCGGAGCGCGGCAATGCCCCGATGCCTTCCCAGACCCAGAGCAGGTCGAGCCGGGCGAACAGGTCCCAGTACGTGTCGGCGACGGCGCCGTGGTCGATGTCGAGACGGCGAGCCAACTCGACGATGTCGAAAGCGGTGTGCAGCACCCGCCACATCGTCGACCGGACGGCCAGACGCTCCGGAACACCCTGTTCGCGGCGTTGCCCGGCCAACTCGGCCAACGCCTCGGCCATCGGGCCGCGCATCCGCTCGTGCAGGTCGTCGGCGAGCGACAGCACCGGACCACGGAAACGCTCGACCTCGGCGGCGACGTCGAGGGGCGGGCGCCGGTGACGGAGGAACCACATCGAGCACCGTTCGGCCGTCCGTCGACAGTCGAGGTACATCGCCAGCTGGTCGGCCAGGTCCATGTGCTCGAGTTCGTCGATCTCGGCCCACCAGGCCGGGAAGTCGAGCACCTCTCGCGTCACCAACCAGGCACGGGCGACGTCGGTGACCGAAGCGCCGGAGTCTTCCGTCATCCGGTGGTCGTAGGAGATCCCGGACAGGTTGACCATCTGGTTGACGAGCTGCGTCGCCTTGATCTCACGGCGGAGCCGATGGTTGTGGATGTGACGGCGGTACCCCTCCCGCAACGGCGTCGGGAAGTACTCGAGCAGGTCGTCGTCGAGCGCCGGGTCGTCGGGGAGATCGGTCCGCATGATCTCGGTGACGTTGGCGTTCTTGGTGTACGCGATCATCACCGCGAACTCGGGCGTGCGCAGCCCCGACCCGGCCACCTGACGTTCGCTGATCTGCTTGTCGGTCGGCAGGAACTCGAGCGAACGGTCGAGCCACCCCTCGAGTTCGAGCTGATCGAGGTACCGGGCGTGCACGTTCACCATCGGCAAGCCCTGCGTCCGTGCGATCAGCAGCGCGAGCGTCTGGGCCTGGTTGTTCGACAGCACGAGTTCGGCGACCTCGTCGGTCATCGAATGCAGCAGTTCGTTGCGCTGGGCGAGCGTCAGCTCGCCCGCGGCCATCGCGTCTCGGAGCAACACCTTGATGTTGACCTCGTGGTCGCTGCAGTCGACGCCTGCCGAGTTGTCGATCGCGTCGGTGTAGATGAGCCCGCCACCGACGGCGTACTCGACGCGCCCGAGCTGGGTGACGCCGAGGTTGCCGCCCTCGACGAGCATCCGACAACGCAACTCGGTGGCGTCGACACGAACCGAGTCGTTGGAACGGTCGCCGACCGCGGCGTTGGTCTCCGACGACGCCTTCACGTACGTGCCGACCCCGCCGTTCCAGAGCATGTCGACGGGCGCCCGCAGCACGAGCCGGATCAGCTCGTTCGGCGTGACCCGAGCCACGGTCGTGCCGAGCACCGCCTGCGCCTCGGGCGTGAGGTCGATCGACTTCACCGAGCGCGGGTAGACCCCGCCGCCGGGCGAGATGAGTGCGTCGTCGTAGTCGGCCCACGACGATCGAGGTGTCTCGAAGAGCCGACGTCGCTCGTCGAACGAGGCCTGCGGGTCGGGATCGGGGTCGATGAAGACGTGCCGGTGGTCGAAGGCCGCGACGAGCTTGAGGTGCGGCGACCGGAGCATGCCGTTGCCGAACACGTCGCCCGACATGTCACCGATCCCGACGACGGTCAGTTCGTCGGTGTCGGCGTTCTTGCCGAGCACCCGCGCATGGCGACGGGCGCTCTCCCATGCTCCACGGGCCGTGATGCCCATCGCCTTGTGGTCGTACCCGTCGCTGCCACCGGAGGCGAACGCGTCGCCGAGCCAGAACCCGTACTCGGACGCGACCTCGTTGGCGAGATCGCTGAAACTCGCCGTGCCCTTGTCGGCGGCGACGACGAGATACGGGTCGTCGCCGTCATAACGGCGCACGCCGTGCGGCGGCACCACCTGACCGTCGACGATGTTGTCGGTGATGTCGAGCAGACCGCTGACGAACAAGCGGTAGCAGGCGACGCCCTCGTCACGTTGCTCGGCCGGATTCGCCCTGGGGCGCTTGACGACGAACCCGCCCTTCGCACCGACCGGCACGATGACCGCGTTCTTGACCATCTGCGCCTTGACCAGACCGAGCACCTCGGTCCGGTAGTCCTCGGGGCGATCGCTCCACCGCAGACCACCGCGGGCGATCGGACCGCCGCGGAGGTGCACGCCCTCGACGCGCGACGAACAGACGAAGATCTCGTGGGCCGGGCGTGGTTCGGGCAGATCGGGGACCTTGGCCGGGTCGAGTTTGATCGCCGTGGTCGGACGATCGAGGAAGGCACTGGTGCGGACGGTGGCGCGCACGAGCGCCAGGAACATCCGGCCGATGCGGTCGTCGTCGAGCGACGGGACACCGTCGAGCAACTGCAGGATCTCGGCTTCGGCGTGCGAGACGTGGGCGAGACGTTCGGCCTCGTCGAGTTCGGGGTCGAAGCGCGCCTCGAAGAGTTCGACGAGCAATGTGGCGAGTTCGGGGAGCCGGGCGAAGGTCTCTTCGAGGTAGCCCTGGCTGAAGGTGAAGCCGATCTGGTGGGTGTACTTGGCGTACACCCGCAAGATGTCGACCTGCTGTGCCGTCAGGCCGCCGAGCAGGACGAGCCGATTGAAGCCGTCGGACTCGACCGTGCCGGCGATCAGCCCCTCGAAGGCCGCTCGCACCTCGCGGTGACGTCGTTCGTCGACGACGACGCCGTCGGGGACGCAGACGCCGATGTCGTAGGCCCACAGGTGCACACCGTCGACGCGGAACTCGTACGGGTGCTCGTCGAGCACCGTCAGGCCGAGGTTGGCGAGCATCGGGAGGAGCGCCGACAGGGCGATCGGCTCGTCGCGTCGGTACACACGCATCCGCCACAGGTTCGGCGCGGCATCGAGTGGGTGGACCAACGCGGACAGCACGTGGTGCTCGCCGTCGAGCAGCCGACACAGGCGCTGCAGGTCTCCCACCGCCGTCTCGGGATCGACGGCGCTCCGATACGAGTCGGGTGCCGCACCGGCGAGGCGCGTCATCAACTCGGTCGCAGCGACCTCGCCGAGTCGGTCGACGGCAGCCGCGTGGACGCGGTCGATCCAAGCCGTCGTCAGTTCGTCGACCTCGTCCGACAGTTCGTCGAGATCGGGGGTCTCGGCACCGCGGGTGACCGTGAACGTGACCCGGGCGAGGTTGCTGGCGCCGAGGAACGACTCGACGTCGCGCGGCTCGGATCCGTACGCCTCGCCGACGATGCGGGCCACCTGTTCGGGCAGGCGTGCGTGGTAGCGGCGCTTGGGGAGGTACACGAGGATCGTCGACGCGTTCCCGACGGGTTCCGGCACGTCGAACACGCGGACGATCTGCCGCTCCTGCAGACCGACGATGTCGATGACGAGCTGCGCGAGCTGTGCGCTGTGGAGTTCGAACACCAGATCACGCGGCAGCGTCTCGAGCACGTTGCGCATCGACCGTCCCGTGTGGGTCTCCGCACCGAAGTGAGCGAGACCGAGCACGCCGCGGGCACGGTCGCCCACGGTCGGGATCGACAGCACACTGTCGCGGTAGGCCGACGAGGCGAGCAGACCGACGAACCGATCGGCGACGCGGGTGCCGTCGTCCCCCGACTCACCGAGCACGGTCACGACGGTGAGGCGAGCCGGTCGGTGCATGAGCGACTCCCGGTCGGAGCGGGCGATGGTGACGCGGTCGCCCGACCAGTCGATCGGCGGGTCGTCGACGTCGTCGTAGGTCGCGTCGCCGAGCAGCGATCCGTCGACCAGCTCGACCGTGCCGTCACCGTCGAGCCGGTAGCGGGCGGCGCTCAGGAAGACGAAGTTGCCGTCGGCGAGCCAGTCGAGGATCGGGTCGAGCGGCCCGAACTCGTGCATCCGGTCGCGCATCGACGCGAACCCGTCGACGGCGGCGTGGACCCCGCCGACCGCTGCGGTGAGATCGGCCTGCAGGTTGGTCGCCCGCTGATCGTCGAGCCCGTCGAGTTCGATGAAGGTCCAGGCTTCGACTTCGCCGGCGCCGCCTGCGTCGTACGACTCGACACACGTGAGATGGTCGTCGGCGTCGCGCTCGATCCGCAGCATCGGGTGCACCATGAGATGTGTCGCGATGCCGTGCCGCTCGATGACCATGCGCACGGTGTCGACGAGGAACGGCGCATCGTCACTGACGAGCAGGAGCACCGATCGGTCGGAGAACCAGCCGTCGCGTTCGCGATCGGGGGTGAACACCCGGAGCAGCGTCTGGCCGGCCGAGCGTCGCGACCCGAACGAGTAGTGCGTCAACGCGACTGCGTACAGGTCGTCGGCCGACCGACCGTCGAGGTCGAATTCGGGGAGCTCGCGGAAGTAGCCCGCCACGAACGCCTGGAGCAGTTCGTCGTCGGGGTGCCGCTGCTGCGCCAGTTCGACGACCTCGTCGATCGTCCCCGTCGGTGCGTCGTGCCGGGCGGTTTCCGCCCCGACCAGCACCCCATCGTTGTCACCCATGTTGGCCCCCTCCGCCCTGGTCGCCGGCCACGCCGTTGTGACCGGAAGTCGAATCGACCGGAACAGATTCGGACGAATCGCTACGCCGATCGCCTCGTATGACCGATACTAGGACCGTGGACGATGTGATCGGGCGAGCCGCAGCGGGGGACGCAGACGCCCTCGGCGAGCTGTGGCGCGGCCATCAACACCTCCTGCTCCGCTATTTCCGCGGCAAGGGCATGAGCGAACCGGACGACCTGGCGTCGACGGTCTGGGTCGAAGTGGCCCGCGGACTGTCCACGTTCGACGGCGACGCCACCGAGTTCCGACGCTGGTTGTTCACGATCGCCGCTCGGCGCCGCATCGACGAGATCCGCCGCGACCGTCGCCGCCGGAACCGCGACGAGCTCATCCAGGCCGAGCGGCAGCCCGGACCGGCACCGGGCGCCGACGTCGACGCCGAACGGGCCGCGGCGCTCGACCGGGCGATCGAGTTCGTTCGAACGTTGCCCGCCGATCAGGCCGAAGCGGTGCTGCTGCGCGTCGTCGCCGACCTGTCCGTGGCCGACGTCGCCGCGATCATGGGCCGCACGGAGGGGAACGTCCGCGTGCTCACGCACCGCGGCCTGAAGCGCCTCGCCGAGCGCGAGTCCGCCGCGGGCCGAGGCCCTGCAGGGCCTTCACACGCTGGGACGACGCCCGCGCTGCCTGTAACGCACGATGATCCGGAAGCGATGTACGCATCGTGACGAGCAACGACCATACGGACGCGCTCATCGACGCCTTGCGCCAGCCGGCTCTCCCCGAGGAGCACGCCGGTGAACGCGCGGCGATCGCGGCGATGACCGGTGCGATGACGGGCGCGGCAGCGCCACGTCCCCGCCGATCTCGCAAGGGCGTCGCCATCTTCGCCGTCACGGCTGCCAGTCTCGGGGTCGGGGGCCTGGCGGCCGCCGGCCCCGGCGTGTTCCCCACCGTGCTCGACTTCGGCCGCTCGGCACCGACGGACGGCACGATCGTGCCCGCCGGCGACGACGGCGTCCCCGTCTCGTCGGCGTTCCTCGCCCAGGCCGACGAGTCGGTCGCCGATTCCCGGACGACGGCGACGATGCTCGACGGCACCTCCACCGGCAGCGACGTCGCACCCGTGACCGACGACGCGCCCGTCACCGACGACGCCGATGGCGACTCGGATTCCTCCGACGAGCCGAGCGAATGCGCCGACGCCGCGCACGGCGCCGAGGTGTCCGAGGCCGCTCGATCCGACGATCCGGATGCGCCCGACGTCGACGACGTCGCAAGGGACAACTGTGGCCGTGACGCCGACGACCCCGGCAACGGCACCGACAACCCCAACGCCGGCCCCGGCAACAACAACGCCGGCGGCAACGGCAACGGCAACGGCACCGACAACCCCAACACCGGCCCCGGCAACAACAACGCCGGCGGCAACGGCAACGCACCCGTCGAGCCCGGCAACGGCAACGGCAACGCAC
>JBPEWX010000540.1:0-1835 GCA_052032235.1 Ilumatobacter sp.
GGGTCGGCGCGTTCGTCGAGTCCGCCCTCGACGCCGGAGCGCGGTTGGCGCACGGCGTTCCTCCCTCCAACTGGTCGACCGACCCGGGCTACTTCGCCCGACCGACGGTGCTCGCCGACGTGCCGGAGGGGCACCCCGTCTGGCGCGATGAGATCTTCGGTCCCGTGCTCGTCGTCGCGCCGTGGAGCGACGAGCACGACCTCATCCGCCGCTGCAACGAGTCCGAGTACGGCCTCGCCGGCTACGTCTGGAGCCGCGACACGAGCACGGCGCTGCGACTCGCAGCCCGACTCGAGTCGGGCTGGGTCCAGATCAACCGTGGTGGCGGGCAGATCCCGGGCATGACCTACGGCGGCATCAAGGCGAGCGGCATGGGCGCCGAGTTCTCGATGTCGGCGGCCGTCGAGGCCTTCACCCATTCCAAGACGATCACGGTCGGTCTCTGATCGGCCGCGACGCACGACCCACCAGCCCTACTTCAAGGAGACCCGAGCATGAGCAATGACCAGACGGCCACCTACACCGGACGCGGCGACGTCGACCTCGACGCCGACGTGTCGGCGATGGATCGAGACGAACTGATCGCCCACAACCTCAAGGTGGTCGAAGCTCACTTCCACAACGAAACCCCCGAACTCGTCGACAAGGCGATCGCGCTGTACGGCGACGAGGTCGTCTGGGAAGCACCCGCCCGCGGCCTCGTCTACACCGACCCCGCCGTCGTGAAGGACGCGTACATGGGCATCTATCGCACCCTCCGATTCGACAAGGCGACGACGCTGCGACGCTTTGCGACCGAGGACTACGTCTTCGACGATCAGATCATCGAGATGACGGTCGTCGGCGACGAGATGCCGAACCTCGGCTTCTCCGTGGGAGACCGCATCAGCATGCGGCTCGTGCACTGCTTCGAGATGAAGCACGGGCGCATCGCACGCGAGATCGCCTACGAGATGTCTCGCCCGCTCGGCGGGCCGACTGCCCACGACTCCATCCCGGAGGGCGCGATCTCCGAGACCTTCACCCACTGACCACGACGACCCGAGGAACGAAACCATGAAAATTGTCGGATACATGAAGAACGGCGCGCGCCATGTCGGCGTCGTCGAGGGCGACGAGGTGCGCGAGCTGGGGACCGCTGATGAGTTCTACGCGGACGCGGCGGCAAACCTCCAGCGGTCGGGCGGCGAACGGCATGCGCTCGCAGCGTTGGAACTCGCCCCGCCGGTTCCCACGACGTCTCGCATCTTCTGCGTCGGCATCAACTATCGCAGCCACGCCGACGAGTCGAAGGACCTCGCCGGCCTCGACACGCCGACCGTGCCGATGGTGTTCGGGCGGTGGGAGCAGTCGTTGGTGGTCGACGGTGCGCCGGTGCCCGTCCCGCCGAACGAGTCCGGTCTCGACTGGGAGGTCGAACTCGCCGCGGTCATCGGTCGCAAGACCTGGGCGGTGAACGAGGCCGACGCGGGCGACAGCGTGATCGGCTACTGCGCCTTCAACGACTTGAGTGCTCGCAACAAGCAGCTGATCACGCCGCAGTTCACCCTCGGCAAGAACGCCGACCGGAGTGGGCCGATCAGCGCCATGATCACCGCCGACGAGGTCGGTGACGTCCGATCCGGACTCGAGGTCACGACGCTCGTGAACGGAGAGGTCATGCAACAAGGGAACACGCGCGACCTGATCCACTCGGTCGAACGAATCATCGAGTACATCACCGACACCATCACTCTGCTCCCCGGTGACGTCATCGCCACCGGCACGCCCGGCGGTGTCGGTGCCGGTCGGACACCGCCCATCTTCCTCACCCCGGGCGACGAGGTCGTCGTCGA
>JBPEWX010000541.1:0-2220 GCA_052032235.1 Ilumatobacter sp.
CCGTCACCCAGGCGGTCATCACCGTCCCGGCCTACTTCGACGACGCCCAGCGCACCGCCACCAAGGAGGCCGGCCAGATCGCCGGCCTCGAGGTGCTGCGCATCATCAACGAGCCCACGGCGGCCGCGCTCGCCTACGGCCTCGACAAGGAGGGCGACGCCGACCAGACCGTGCTCGTGTTCGACCTCGGCGGCGGCACCTTCGACGTGTCGGTGCTCGAGATCGGCGACGGCGTGTTCGAGGTGAAGTCGACCCACGGTGACACCAACCTCGGTGGCGACGACTGGGACCAGCGCATCATCGACTGGCTCGTCAGCCAGTTCAAGAACGCCCAGGGCGTCGACCTGTCGAGCGACCGGATGGCGATGCAGCGCCTGAAGGAAGCGGCCGAGAAGGCCAAGATCGAGCTGAGCCAGACCCAGTCGACCCAGATCAACCTGCCGTTCATCACGGCGAACGCCGACGGTCCGCTGCACCTCGACGAGACCCTGTCGCGCGCCAAGTTCCAGGAGATGACGAGCGACCTCATCGAGCGTTGCCGCATCCCGTTCGAGCAGGCGCTCAAGGACGCCGGCGTCAACAAGGGCGACCTGCACCATGTCATCCTCGTGGGCGGCTCGACCCGCATGCCGGCCGTCAGCGAGCTCGTCCAGTCGATGACGGGCAAGGAGCCCAACAAGTCGGTCAACCCCGACGAGGTCGTCGCGGTCGGCGCCGCCGTCCAGGCCGGCGTCCTCAAGGGCGACGTGAAGGACGTGCTCCTGCTCGACGTCACCCCGCTCAGCCTCGGCATCGAGACCAAGGGCGGCGTGATGACCAAGCTCATCGAGCGCAACACCACGATCCCGACCAAGCGCAGCGAGGTGTTCACCACTGCCGAAGACATGCAGCCGTCGGTCGAGATCCACGTCCTCCAGGGCGAGCGCGAGATGGCCAGCTACAACAAGACGCTCGGCAAGTTCCAGCTCGTCGACCTGCCGCCGGCGCCGCGTGGCGTGCCCCAGATCGAGGTCGTGTTCGACATCGACGCCAACGGCATCGTGCACGTCTCGGCCAAGGACCGGGCGACGAACAAGGAACAGTCGATGACCATCACCGGTCAGTCGACCCTCGACAAGGACGCCATCGACCAGATGGTGAAAGACGCCGAGGCGCACGCCGAAGAAGACAAGAAGCGTCGTGAAGAGGCCGAGATCCGCAACAACGCCGACTCGCTCGTGTACCAGACCGAGAAGGTCCTCCGCGAGCAGGGCGACAGCGTGTCGGCCGACGAGAAGGCTGCCGTCGAGGGCCCCCTCGGCGAGCTGAAGACCGCACTCGAAGGCAACGACAACGAGGCCATCAAGACGGCGACCGAAGCACTGATGACCGCCAGCCAGGCGTTCAGCCAGAAGCTGTACGAGGCGGCCTCGCGTGACGCCAACGCGGCCGGTTCGTCGGCCAGCGGTCAGGACGCCGGTGCCGACGCCACGGGCGGCGACGACGACATCGTCGACGCCGAGATCGTCGACGAGGACGACTCGTGAGCGACGACGCCACGAACCCCGACGACGAGCGCGGGTCCGAGGTCGACGACTACACCGGTGAGGTGCCGCGTGTCGAGGTGCCCGACGATGCGTCGGCGCTCCTCGGCGACGGCCCCACCGGGTTCGGCGACGGCGACGTCGCCGACATCGACGACGATCCCGCCGTCGAGGAGGGCAGCGCCGAGGCCGTCGAGGCCGACAGCGCCGAGCTCCTCGCCGAGGTCGACCGGCTCCGTCAGCTGGCGATGCGTCAGCAGGCCGACTTCGAGAACTTCCGCAAGCGCGCCACCAACCAGCAGAACCTCGAGGTCGAACGGGCCACGGGCAAGCTGGCGAACGCGCTGCTGCCGGTGCTCGACGCGGCCGAGGCGGCGTACGTGCAGCACCCCGACGAGATCGGCCCGCTGCTCAACCAGCTGATCGGTGAGTTGAAGAAGGTCGGCCTCGAGCCGCTCGATCTCGCCGACCAGCCGTTCGACCCCGAACTCGCCGAGGCCGTCGCCCACCAGCCGGGCAACGGCGGCGAGACGATCGTCGCCGAAGTCCTGAGGTCCGGCTACACCTGGCAAGGCAAAACCCTCAGGCCCGCCATGGTCCGCACCACGGACTGACTGAACGCTCCAAGCCTCGCTGCGCTCGGCGTCGCTATCACAGAGACCCTCACAGCGTTGCGAGGCTTGACGTTCGGACATAA
>JBPEWX010000542.1:0-2165 GCA_052032235.1 Ilumatobacter sp.
GATCTCGCGCTTTTTCTGCGAGACCCGGGAGATCTTCCGGTCGACGACCCTAGGCGCGGTGGGACGGCACGTGCGCCGTCAGGCGGCGGCGATGCGGTACCACGCCGTCAGCGACTCGCCCGGTTCGAGCCGACGGATCGCGATGTTGAAGGCGTCGGGTGGTCCGGTCTGCGGTTCGACGCAGGTGGCGTACGGTCGTTCGTCGTAGACGACCCAGTGCTCGCGATCCGAGGTCACGCGGATGGTCTGCCCGCCGATCCGCAGGGTGACCGGGTCGTGGTTCAGGAAGCAGTCGTCCCACGGCCCGTCGGGGACCGCGACGAGGTCGTCGACCGCGACGTGCTCGTCGTCGCGCCGGTACATCGCGGTGGGGAAGAAGTCGAGGGACGAGGGCTTGCGGAACCAGGGGTGCCATCCGAACGAGACCGGCATCGCCCGGTCGTCGGCGGTGACCGACATGGTCGTGGTGAGACCGGTGGCGTCGACCTCGAAGCGCTGGGTGACCCGCCCGCCGAACGGCCACGAGCGGTCGGACGGGAGACGCAGGTGGAGGTCGGCGGATCGCGCCGAGACGTCGGCGACGTCCCAGTGCGACGTGAACCCGACGCCGTGGATCGCGTGGTCGCCGAAGTTGATCGGCAGCTGGTGATCGACTCCGTCGAAACGGAACCGACCGTGACGGATCCGTCCGGCCCACGGCACCATCGGGAACGAGCCCCAGCCGGTTGCGGCCGTGCTGTCCGCGATGTCGTCGGAGCCGACCAGGAGTGCCGTGCCGTCGATCGAGAGTTGTGCGAGTCGACCGCCGCGAGCCGGGTCGACGACCGCGTCGACGCGCGTCGTCGTCAGTCGAACAGGTGTGGTCGGCACCGCATCATTGTCGCCCATCGGGTGGCGCGTGGCAGGCTTTCGGCGTGCGAGCACTGGTGCAACGGGTCACACGCGCGAGCGTCGACGTGGTCGAGCGTGGACCCGACGGTGAGACGGTCGAGCGGTCCGGTGAGATCGGTCCGGGCCTGTGCGTGCTCGTCGGCGCGACCCACGCCGACGACGACGCACTCGCCGACAAGCTCGCCGACAAGGTGTGGCATCTCCGCATCCTCGACGACGCGGCCGGGGTGATGAACGAGTCGCTCGCCGCACGGCACGAGGCGGGGTTGCGCGCGGAGGTGCTGGTCGTGAGCCAGTTCACGCTCTACGCCAACACCGACAAGGGTCGACGGCCGAGCTGGAACGAGGCAGCGCGGCCCGAGCACGCCGAACCACTGGTCGACCGGTTCGCCGACCGGCTCCGTTCGCTCGGTGCCGTCGTCGCCACCGGGCGGTTCCGGACCGAGATGCGCGTCGAGCTCGTCAACGACGGCCCGGTCACCGTCCTCGTCGAACTCTGATCGCGTCTACGGTTCGGCCATGGCGCGCGCCGAGATCGGGATGGTGTTCGACCGGGCGTTCCCGGCATCCGAGGTGCGCGACTACGCGCGACGGGTCGAGACGGCCGGACTCGATCAGCTGTGGCTGATCGAGGACTGCTTCTACACCGCCGGTGTCTCGCTCGCTGCGACGGCGCTGGCCTCGACCGAGCGGATCGGCGTCGGTCTGGGCATCATGCCGGCGGTCGCACGAGCCGTGCCGATCACGGCGATGGAGATCGCGACGTTGGCGAACATCGCTCCCGGTCGCTTCTTCCCCGGCATCGGACACGGGGTGCAGGATTGGATGGGGCAGATGGGTGTCCGTCCGGCATCGCCGCTCGCTGCGCTCGACGAGACCATCTCGTCGGTCAGGCGGCTCCTCGCCGGTGAGGAGGTGACGCTCGACGGTCGGGAGGTCCGCCTCGACGGTGTCCGACTCGACCAGCCGCCCACGGTGGTGCCACCGGTGGTCGCCGGGGTGCAGCAGGCCAGATCGCTCGCCGTCGCCGGCCGTGTGGCCGATGGGGTGATCCTGGTCGAGGGCGCCGGCCCGACGTACGTTCGCTGGGCCCTCGAACAGGCGGGCGGTCCCGACCCGTTCCGGGTGGTGACGTTCACGATGATGGCCGTGTCGACCGACCGGCGGGAGGCGTACGGCTGGGTCGCGCCGTTCGTCGCCGGCCTGATCGTCGAGCGACGTCCGGCGTTCACCGTGCTGCCGTTCTTCGACGAGATGTTCGATCGCATCGGCCG
>JBPEWX010000543.1:0-3352 GCA_052032235.1 Ilumatobacter sp.
CTCAGACCCTCGAGCGCCCACTTCGCAGCCACGTACGGACCTTGGGCGATCGCACCGATGCGTCCGGCGACCGACGTCACGTTCACGATCGTGCCGCTCCCCCGCTCCCGCATCTGCGGCAGCACGGCCTGCGCACACCGAACCGCCCCCATCACGTCGATGTTGACGACGTCGAGCAGCCGCTCACTGGTCATCTCCTCGACCGCGGCGTTCCCACCGACACCCGCGTTGTTGACGAGGTGGTCGACGTGGCCCGCCCGCTGCAGCACCTCGGCGAAGCCGTCGCGTACCGACCGGTCGTCGGCGATGTCGAGCTCGACCAATTCGACGCCGACCCCTCGTTCCTCCGCTGCGTCGAGCAGCTTGCCCGCCCGTGCACTCGATCGCACGGTGCCGTACACCACGTGACCCTGCTCGGCGAGGTGGAGGGCGGTCGCCCGCCCGATCCCCGAGTTGGCACCGGTGACGACGGAAACAGGAGCAGCGGTCATGCCGCCATCGTGTCAGACGCCCCGACGTTGCACGAGGTCGGAGTCAGGCGATGTCGCTGCGGATGGCGTCGAGCCAGGCGTCGGCTCGCTGCCAGCGCTCGCCGCTCTCGGCGACCGCTGCCTCGACGTCGGCGTCGGCACGGGGCCACGACCCGAAGAACTTGACCGCACCCTGCTTGGCGTGGAGTGACCGCATCGCGTCGGCCAACAGCCCGTCGGCGACGTGGCCTTCGGCGATCACGATGAAGCAGTAGTCGCCGAGTCCACCGTCCTTCGTCGGACGCGAGATCAGGTTCGACAGGTTGATACGGCGGGCGGCGAACTCTTGCAGGATCGAGATCAGGCTGCCGGGCTCGTCGGCACGCTGGTACACGACCAGGCCGGTGCGATCGTGTCCGGTCGGCGCCGGCACGCCCTGCTTGGCGACCACGACGAAGCGGGTCTGGTTGCCCTCGTGATCCTCGATGTTCTCGGCGAGCACCTCGAGCCCGTACCGGTCGGCGGCCACCCGCGGGGCGATCGCCGCTCGATGCGTCGTCGGCTCGTCGGCGATCATCTTGGCGGCGCCGGCCGTCGACACCGCCGACACGATCTCGGCGTCACCGAGATGCTCACGCAGGAACCGATGGCACTGCGCGGTCGCCACCGGGATCGACAAGATCTCGGTGACGTCGGACAGCTGCACGCCGGGCTGCGCCGCCAGGCACATGTGGATGTCGAGGACGACCTCACGCTGGATCACCAGGTCGTGGTCGAACGCGAGGGCGTCGATCGTGAAGTTGACCATCCCTTCGATCGAGTTCTCGATCGGCACGAAGCCGTAGTCGACATCACCGGCCGACACCGCGTCGAGCACGTCGGGCACCGTCCGCAGCGCGACCTGCTCGCCGGTGCAGAGGTCGGTCTGGGTTCGGAGCGCCTGCTCGGTGAACGTGCCGAACGGTCCGAAGAACGCGACCCTCGGTGAGGTCGACGTCGACGAGGCTTCGCTTGCGGCAGTCACGGCACGACAGGCTACGCCGCCACGACGCAACGGCTCACGGTCGGTTCGACCTGGTTCGGTTCGCGCGTCCGGACGCGGTGACGCTCGGCCGGGTTCGGATCAGCTGAGTCCGAGGTAGGTCTCGATCGCGCCGAGGAACTCGGAGCCTTCCCGGCCTCCCGACCAGCGGGCGGCGACGTTGCCGTCCTCGTCGATGAGCACGACGAACGGGAACCCGCTCACGCCGAGCGCCTCCGCGGCGAGGAACGTCCCGGCCTCGGTGTCGACGCCGTCGGCGATGACGGGCCACTGCCAATCCTTCTCGACCAGCCACTCATCCGGCGGGAAGTTGCTCCCGTCCGATCGCGGCGCCGTGCTCACGCCGACGATCTCGAGCTCCGCCGGGAAGGCGTTCTCGTATCGCAACTCGTTGAGCACCGGGATCTCGTCGTTGCAGTGGGGGCACCAGTGGGCGACGGCGACGACCATCGTCGGGCCGTTCTCGGCGGCGTCGATCCGCACCGGGTTGCCCTCGAAGTCGAGACCGACGATCACCGGCGCCGGCTGACCGAGGGCCGGGTCGTCCTCGATCACGTCGGTCTCGAGGTACGGCAACCCGTCGCCGATGATCTCGACCGGACCGACCGCTCCCTCGTACTCCTCGGGCAGGTCGTCCGGAACCGTCGCGTCGGGCGCTCCCGGCACGGTGGTGTCGGGGTCGGCCGGCGCCTCGGTCGTGGCCGGGTCGGCGACCGGTTCGTCGTCGCTCCCGCATGCGGTCAACAGCAACGCAACGGCGAGTCCACCGGCGACGAGCGAGCGGCGGGCGAAGGGGGAACGGTTCACGAGGGGTCCTCCAGGGAGTCGGCACCCGCCGGAGCGGGCACCAGGTTGATGACGGCGATGGCGACGAAGCCGCACAGCGCCATGAACGCGAGCGTCACGAACCCGAACTCGGTGAACCACACTTCGGAACACGCCGGACCGAAGAGGGAACACGAGTCGGAGTCGGGGAGCACGCCCTGCTCGATCAGGAAGTGATAGAGCGACACACCGCCGCCGATCACGGCGAACGGCACGATGTACCAGCGGGCGTTGCGGTCGCGTCGGATGAGGGCGATCAGGGCGATCAGGGCGAGCGGATACATGAAGATCCGCTGGAACCAGCACAACCGACACGGGACGAAGTCGGCGATCTCGGAGAAGTAGAGGCTGCCGAGCGTGGCGACCCCGGCGATGGCGAGGGTCAGCTCGGTGCGCCGCCGGTGGGCCCAGGCGACGACCGGTCCGGCGAATGCGACGCGGTCGCCGAGGACGCTTGCCACGACGAGTGCGATCGCACCGAAGCCGGCGACGAGCGCCAGCACCGCCGTCACGAGTTCCATCGTCTCGAGCACCCCACCAGTATGGGCGACCACGCTCCGCATCCGGCAGAGACCTTCGGCCCACCGCTGAACCCCTGCTGAAAGGTGGCGCAGCCCGGTCGGGTCGGGTGCGGGGGACGTCACCGCAGTGCTCGCGCAGAGTGAGTAGGGTTCGCCGCATGCAGGAGTTCTCCTCGATCAGCGTGTCGACCTACGACCCCGACGCCCTCGTCGGCCAACTGAACGACAAGGCCGCCGACGGCTGGGACGTCGTCAGCATCGTCCCGACCGGCAGCACCATCACGGCGTACCTGTCGCGAGAGGCCAACGGCGAGTCGACGACCGCCGACGACGGCGCCGCGGCCGTGATCCCCGAACCGGCCGCCGAGCCCTCACCTGCTCCCGAACCGGCTCCCGCCGACGAACCGGCCGGCGAACCCGGACTGCCCGAGGGCGGCGCCGTCGCCGCTGCCGCCGCCGCAACGGCGGCCGCGCAGCCCGAACCCGCTCCCGCT
>JBPEWX010000544.1:0-4545 GCA_052032235.1 Ilumatobacter sp.
GACCTCGTCGCCGAGTTCGCGCGCGGCGTCCAGGAACAGGGTGTCGACGTCCTCGACATCGGACTCGCCTCGACCGACCTGCTCTACTACGCGGCCGGTTCGCTCGACATGCCCGGCGCGATGTTCACCGCGTCGCACAATCCGGCGCAGTACAACGGCGTGAAGTTCTGTCTGGCCGGCGCTCGGCCGGTCGGGATCGACAGCGGCCTCGCCGAGATCCGGGCCACGGCGTCGACGGTGTTCGACGGCGTCGGGCCCCGACCGGCCGAGCGCTCCGGCTCGTACTCGCAGCGCGAGTTGCTCGATGCCTTCGCCGACCACGTCGTGTCGTTCCTCGACGTCGAGGCGGTGCGTCCGATGCGCGTCGTCGCCGACACTGCGAACGGCATGGGCGGCCTCGTCGTGCCGGCCGTGTTCGACCGCCTGCCGGCGATCGAACTCGAGGTCATGTACGGCGAACTCGACGGCTCGTTCCCGAACCATCCGGCCGACCCGCTGCAACCGGCGAACCAGCGCGACCTCCGAGCTCGGGTCGTCACCGGCGAGTTCGACCTCGGTCTCGCCTTCGACGGCGACGCCGACCGCGTCTTCATGGTCGACGAGTTGGGCGAGGGACTGAGCGGCTCGACGACGACGGCGTTGCTCGCGGCGTCGGTCCTGCGGTCCAACCCCGGCGCGACGATCCTGCACAATCTGATCTGCTCCCGGGCGGTGCCGGAGGTCGTCCGCGAACTCGGCGGCGAACCGGTGCGCACCCAGGTCGGACATTCGTACATCAAGCAGGTCATGGCCGAGACCGGTGCCGCCTTCGGTGGCGAACATTCGGCGCACTACTACTTCGCCGACAACTACCGCGCCGACTCGGGCCTGATCGCCTCGATGCTGATGATCGGTGAGATGAGCCGTGCCGATCAGCCCTTGTCGATCATGCGCAAGCCGTACGAGCGGTACGCCGCCAGCGGTGAGATCAACACCCAGGTCGACGATCCGCGCGCGGTGATCGAGGCCGTCAGCTCGCATTTCGACGGCAAGCCGCAAGATCGTCTCGACGGCCTCAGCGTCGATTGCGACGACTGGTGGTTCAACCTCCGGCCGTCGAACACCGAACCGCTCCTGCGGCTCAACCTCGAAGCCGTCGACCGCGAGATCTGCGACGACCGGGTCGCCGACATGCTCGCGCTCATCACCCAGTCCTGACCCGTTCCGAAAGGTCCATCCGATGTCGCTCGACTCCACCCTGTTGGCCATCCTCGTCTGTCCCGAGGACAAGGGCGAACTGCACTACCTCGAGAGCGAGCAGGTGCTGTTCAACCCCCGGTTGCGCCGCACGTACGAGGTGCGGGACGGAATTCCGGTGATGTTGGTCGAGGAGGCCACGTCGCTGACCGATGAGGAGTTCGACCGTCTGTCGGCCCTGGTCACGGACGGATGATCGCCCTGACGTCCCCTGATATGACGAACACGTTACGATGACCGCCGTGCCTGCCCTCCGCCGACGCCTGACCAACGCCGCGCTCACCCTCGCCGCGGTCGCCGCCGCCGCCACCCTCGCGATCGTCGTGTCGCCCGGTGGGGGCGGACGCACCATCGCCGCCGCCGATCCTGCGCTCGGCGCCGGTGGCGAGTTCCACGAGATCGACCCGATCCGCATCTACGACTCGCGCCCGAGCGAGACGGCGGTTGCTGCGCCCGCAGCGAAGGGAGCCCGCCAGACCGGCACCTCGTCGGCGGTCCAGTTCGACGTGCCGCTGCTCGGCAACGGCGGATTCAAGTCGTTCGTCGACGGCAACGGTGACGGCTACGACGACGACGTCCTCGCGGTGGTCGTCAACGTCACGGTCGCGAATCCGAGCCAGACCGGACATGCCACGATCTTCCCGAAGGGCACGACGCCGGGCCAGTCGTCGGTGGTCAACTTCAAGTCGGGCCGCACCGTCGCGAACTCCGCCATCCTGCGCCCCGGTCGTGACGGCAAGGTGACCGTCCAGCTCACGACGCCCGCAGGGAGCGGCAACGCCCACTTCGTCGTCGACGTGTCCGGATGGTTCTCCACCAGCGGCTACGAGACGAACGGCGCGCGCGTCGAGACCGTCGACCCGGCCCGGATCTACGACTCCGGCTCGACCAAGCTGAAGGGTGCCCAGAAGGTGTCGCTCGACATCTGGGGCGCCACCGACATCAACACCGGCCAGACCGTGGTCCCCGACGACCCGAACGTGGTCGGCGTGATCGTCAACCTCACCGGCGTCAACAATGGTGCGGGCAGCCTCGCCACGCACCTGGCGCTGGTCCCGGACGATTTCAACGTGGCCAATGCCGCGGATCAGCCGACGACGAGCAACCTCAACCTCGCCAAGGGTCAGACGCGGGCGAACACGGCATTCGTCCCGGTCGGAGCCGACGGTCGGATCCACCTCTTCAGCCTGCGCGGCGAGATGCGGGCCGTCGTCGACGTGACCGGCTACCTCGTCAAGGGCGTCGACGAGACGACCCGCGGCGGTCGGGTCATCCCGCTCGTGTCGTCGTTCCGGGCGTTCGACACCCGCCTGTCCGATTTCCACGATCAGCCGTTGGGTCCGGCCCGCGCCGAGCCGTGGAGTTTCGAGGCGTTCGTGAACGACGTCGAGATCAACGGCCAGTGGGTCGGCGAACAGAGCGGTCTGTTCGGCAACTTCACGGCGACCGGTCTCGAACGGCAGTACTCCTGGGCGCCGGTGCGCACGCACATGACGGTGTACCCGTACCCGGACGATGCGACCCAGAACTCGCCCGACGAGTGCAAGCCGGCACCCGACATCTCGAACGTGAACCTCGGCGAGGCCGAGGCGGTGCCGAACATGGCGCTGCTGCGCTACGGCGACAACGAGGCCGTGCCGTCGCAGCTGTGCGTCTTCAACCACGCCGGCTACGTCGACTACCTGCTCGACGTCTACGCCGTCGTGCTCAGCGACTGACGTCGCCGGCGGTCCGCTAGCGTGTGATGTGCCCTGCGGGCTGAACAGATGGGTGCCAGGAGGCCCCGGCTCGCTCCACCGAACACCCACGATCCGCACGATCGCGCACCCTCACGGAGGAGAACCATGTCCACCCTCGCACGTCCCGACGGCAAGCTCGACTTCCGAGTCGCCGACCTCTCGCTCGCCCCGTTCGGCCGCAAGGAGATGCTGCTCGCCGAGCACGAGATGCCCGGCCTGATGGCGATCCGGGAGGAGTACGGCCCGAAGCAGCCGCTCGCCGGCGCCCGCATCTCGGGTTCGCTGCACATGACGATCCAGACGGCGGTGCTCATCGAGACCCTCACGGCGCTCGGCGCCGAGGTCCGCTGGGCCAGCTGCAACATCTTCTCGACCCAGGACCACGCGGCCGCCGCGGTCGTCGTCGGCCCCGACGGCACCGTCGACGACCCGCAGGGCGTGCCCGTGTTCGCCTGGAAGGGCGAGACGCTCGAGGAGTACTGGTGGTGCACCGACCAGATGCTCACCTGGGACGGCCACGACGGCCCGAACATGATCCTCGACGACGGTGGCGACGCCACCCTCCTCGTCCACAAGGGCGTCGAGTACGAAAAGGCCGGCGAGGCGCCCGACCCGACCTCGGCCACCAACCCGGAGCTCGCACTGGTGCTCGGTCTCATCCAGCGTTCGATGAAGGACGACCCGCAGAAGTGGACCCGCATGGCCGCCGGGATCAAGGGCGTCACCGAGGAGACGACCACCGGCGTGCATCGTCTCTACAACATGTTCAACAAGGGTGAGCTCCTCTTCCCGGCGATCAATGTCAACGACTCGGTCACCAAGTCGAAGTTCGACAACCTCTACGGCTGTCGTCACTCGCTGGTCGACGCGATCTCGCGCGCGACCGACGTCATGCTGGGCGGCAAGACCGCGGTCGTGCTGGGCTACGGCGACGTCGGCAAGGGCTGCGTCCAGTCGCTGCAGGGTCAGGGGTGCCGTGTGGTCGTCACCGAGATCGACCCGATCAACGCGCTGCAGGCTGCGATGGAGGGCCTCCAGGTCCTCACCCTCGACGAGGTCGTCGAGACCGCCGATCTGTTCGTGACCGCCTCGGGCAACATGGGCCTGATCACGATCGACGACATGCGCGAGATGAAGCACAACGCGATCGTCTGCAACATCGGCCACTTCGACAACGAGATCGACATGGAGGGCCTCGCCCGCTCGGGTGCCGTCCGCGACGAGCTGAAGCCCGGCACCGACGTGTGGCGCTTCGACGACGGCAAGCAGATCATCATCCTCGCCGAAGGCCGGCTGGTGAACCTCGGTTGCGCCACCGGCCACCCGAGCTTCGTGATGAGCTGCTCGTTCTCGAACCAGGTGCTCGCCCAGATCGAGCTGTTCCAGAAGATCGACGACTACCCGCTCGGCGTGTACGTGCTCCCCAAGCACCTCGACGAGAAGGTCGCCCGCTTCCACCTCGACGCCTTGGGCGTGAAGCTCACCCCGCTCACCGACGAGCAGGCGGAGTACATCGGCGTCGAGCCGAGCGGGCCCTACAAGCCCGATCACTACCGCTACTGATCCGATC
>JBPEWX010000545.1:0-8155 GCA_052032235.1 Ilumatobacter sp.
ACGAAGGCGTATCGGAAGCTGGCTCGGGAGTTGCATCCTGATCAGAATCCGGGCGATTCGGCGGCCGAGGAGAAGTTCAAGGACGTCTCCACGGCGTACGACGTGCTCGGCGACGAAGCCAAGCGCAAGGAGTACGACGAGGTCCGCCGGCTCGGCCCGATGGGCGGATTCGGCGGGGGCGGCCCCTCGGGCGGCCCGGGCGGCTTCTCGTTCAACGTCGGCGACATGGGCGGCGGCGACATCGGCGACCTGCTCGGTCAGATGTTCGGTCAGGCCCGCGGCGGACGCGGCCGCAACGGTGCGGCCGGCCCGCAACGCGGTGCCGACCTGACCGCCCAACTCAGCCTCGACTTCGACGACGCCGCCACCGGCCTCACCACCACCCTCTACCTCACGAGCGACGCCCAGTGCTCCACCTGCTCGGGCTCGGGCGCCAAGCCCGGCACCCAGCCGGTCGCGTGCGGGGTCTGCGGCGGCCGGGGCGTCGTCGACGACAACCAGGGCCTGTTCTCGTTCTCGTCGCCGTGCCGCAACTGCCAAGGTCGCGGCACGGTGATCCCCGACCCGTGCCCGACGTGTCACGGGTCGGGCGTCGAACGTCGCCCCCGAGAGGTGAAGGTCCGCATTCCCGCCGGTGTGTCCGACGGACAGACGATCCGCCTCAAGGGTCGAGGCGCTCCCGGACGCGGCGGTGGCCCGGCGGGCGACCTCCTCGTCGAGATCGCCGTCCAGGCCCACGAGCGGTTCGGGCGATCGGGCAACAACCTCACGGTGCACGTGCCGGTCACCTTCGCCGAGGCCGCACTCGGCGGCCCGATCGAGGTACCCACGCTCGACGGATCCACCGTGACCCTCAAGCTCAAGCCCGGGACGCAGTCCGGCTCCCGTCACCGGGTGAAGGGCAAGGGCATCACCACCACCAGCAAGAAGTCGGGCACCCAGACCGGCGACCTGATCGTGACGGTCGACGTCGTCGTCCCGACCGAACTCACCGACGACGAACGCGCAGCGATCGAGCAGCTCGCCGCGGCGACTACGGTGAACCCCAGGAGCTGACGAGGAGACCCAACGACATGAGTGCCCGAACCCGCACACAAGCCGTCTACGTCATCTCGGTCGCAGCAGAGCTCGCCGGGATGCATCCCCAGACGTTGCGCATCTACGAGCGCCGCGGCCTGGTGCAGCCGGCCCGTACCCAGGGCGGCAACCGCCGGTACAGCGACGAAGACATCGAACGCCTCCAGCGCATCGCCGACCTGGCCGAACAGGGCATGAACCTCGAAGGCATCCGACGCGTGATGGAACTCGAGGCCGAGAACGAACGTCTCCGGCGCGAGCTCGAACAGGCTCGGGCCGCCGCTCGCCACGCGGTCGACGAGGCCGAGCGTCGTCAGCGGCGCGATCTCGTCCCGCTCCGCCAAGCCGTGGCGGTCTTCGGCGAGCGCCCCAAGATCTTCGACGACTGACGGTTCCCCCGTCGATGCCGCTGCGGTCGCGCGCTCGGTGGTGGCGCACTTGACCGAAGCTTGTGTCGTGACGCGACCGACCTGACGTCCCGGCAGAGCGCCACGCTGGCAGACTGATCCGGTGCTGGAC
Organism: Ilumatobacter sp.; assembly: GCA_052032235.1. Classification (GTDB taxonomy): domain Bacteria; phylum Actinomycetota; class Acidimicrobiia; order Acidimicrobiales; family Ilumatobacteraceae; genus Ilumatobacter. Next base: position 1,597 of record JBPEWX010000545.1, read on the forward strand.
CACGGCGTGTCGTGGCGTCGAGCCTGGGCGGTGCTGGCGGCTGTCGCGGCGGTGTTGACCACCGTCGTGGTCGTCGTTCGCGCCGACGGCTTCGAGGCGGTCGATGCGACGGTGCCGCGCGCCACCCGCTGGTTCGTCGGTGCGGCCGACGAGATCGTGCTCGTCGACGGATTCGCCGGGAGGCCGCTGGCACGGCTGGCGACCGACGCCGGGGCAGGTGCGCTCGAGTTGGCCCAGTCGGCGGGTGCCGTCGTGCTGGTCGACCGCAACGCCGGATCGGTTCGATCGGTCGACGCCGTGAACCTCCGGCTCGGCCCACCGCAGCCGGTGGGGCTGGTCGGTGAGTCGACGTCGGTGATCAACGTCGGGCAGGCCGGCCTCGTCGCCGTCGACCGGGCCACTGCGGCGGCGGTCGTCGTGCCACCCAACGGCGAGGCGTTGCCGTTCGACGTCGGTGCGGCCGGCGACGGCGACCGGACCCAGATCGCCGCCGACGGTGCGGTGTGGACGATCGCGGGAGGGCGCTTGACGCGCGTCACCTCCGCCAGTGAGCAGGTGCTCGCGTCCGGCCTCGCCGACGCCCGATTCACACTGGTCGGCAATCGGCCGCTCCTGCTCGACGCCGACCGGCGGCGAACCCGCTTCGACGACGGCGACTGGGTGCCGCTCCCGACCGACGTCGACGTGAGCGAGGTCGTGCTGCAGACCCCGGGCCCGCGGGCCGACTGCGGCTGGATCGTGGCGGACGACGAGCTGTGGTGCGTCGGTGCCGACGGCATCGACGAGCAGCGCACGCTCGACGGCCTCGACGCAGACGGTGCCGATCGTTTCGCCGTCGCCGGTGACGCCGCCGCACTCGTCCGTCGAGCGCCGGCCGAGATCGTGCGGATCGACTGGCGTGCCGGCGTCGTGCTCGACGACGTGGTGACCGACGTGCCGGCGTCGGGCGACCTGGCGGTGTCGGCGTCGACCGACCTCGTCTGGGTCGACGAGACCGACGGCGACATGGTGTGGGCGATCAACCCGTGGGGTGTCCACGCGATCCCGAAGGTCGGCGACGACGCGCCGCTGCTCGGCGAGTCGGGCGAGGTGATCGAGCAGGGCACCGGGTCCGACGTCGGCGGGCGTGATGCCGACAGCGAGAACGAGATCGAACGGGAGCCGGACGACAACGGGATCGACGATCCGCCCGAAGCGGTGGACGATCCGGTGACCGCTCGCGCGGGCGCCCAGATCCAGATCCCGGTCACGGCCAACGACTACGACCCGGACGGTGAAGCGATCGCCGTCGTCGACGTGGGCGAGGTGTCGAACGGCACGGTCGAGATCGTCGACGCCAACACGGTCGCCTACCGCCCCGTCAGCGGTTTCGTCGGGAGCGAGCGGTTCGAGTACACGATCGCCGACGGCAACGGCACCGAGGCGTCCGCCGACGTGATCATCGAGCTGTTGCCGATCGATGCGGCGAACCAGGCGCCGATCGGAACGCCCGACGCCGCCGAGACCGGGCCCGGTGCACCCGTGATCGTCGACGTGCTGCTCAACGACGTCGACCCCGAGCGCGACGCCCTCCGCATCGGATCGTTCACCCCACCCGAGGTCGGCGGCACCGTGCAGGAAGTGCCGGCGCCCAGCGGCCTCCAGGGCCTCGAGTTCGTTCCCGACGGGCGTTCCAGCGGCACCGTCACGTTCAGCTATCGGCCGATCGATTCGCTCGGCGCCGAAGGCGAACCGGTCACCGTCACCGTCGACATCGCGCAGCCGACCGACGAGAACCGGCCGCCGATCACACGACCGGATGCGATCCGCGTGCGTCGAGGCACCGAGTTCACGCTGTCGGTGCTCGCGAACGACCGCGACCCCGACGGCGATCGGCTGCTGCTCACCGTGCCCGACCCCCTGCCCCCCGGGCTCGAGGTCGACGTCGCCGGGAACGAGTTGCTCATCACGGCCACGGCCGGCTCTGCTCCCCTGATGCCGTTCACCTACCGCGTCGACGACGGCCACGATCACGAGGTCGTCGGTTCGGTGCTCGTGGCGGTCATCGCCGAGGTCGAGCCGAACCGCGCACCGGTCGCCAACGCCGACGCCGCGTCGGCGGTCGTGGGGACGACGCAGCTGATCGACGTGCTGGCGAACGACTCCGACCCCGACAACGATCCACTCACGATCGTCGAGGTGCGCTCCGAAACGGGCGCGACCGTCGCGGTCCAGGGCGATCGGGTTCGGTACACGACGCCGGCCGACACCGGTGACGACGACGTCCGACTCGACCGGTTCAGCTACACCATCAGCGACGGCAACGGACACACGGCCGACGGTGAGGCGACCGTCCGTGTCCTGCCCGAGCTCCTGGCCGAGCCGCCGTTCGCCCAGGACGACTCGGCGACCACCGAGGTCGACGTGCCGGTGACACTCGACGTGCTCCGCAACGACGGCGACCCGTCCGGTGAGCCGCCGGTGCTGCGCGGCGCCCCGGGGTGTGCCGGCGTCGGTGTCGCCACCGTGACCGAGAGCTCGAAGGTCACCTACACGCCGCCGCCCGGCCGGTCCGGGGTCTTCAGCTGCACCTACACGGTCGAGAACTCGCAAGGCCTCCAGGCGACCGCGACGATCGTCATCAGCGTCGTCGAGCCGCAGGTGACGAATCAGAAGCCGATCGCTCGCCCCGACACGGTCGATGCCGTGTTCGGCGAGACCGTCACGAGGGACGTGCTCGCCAACGACATCGACCCCGACACGGGCGACAACGACGGCCTGGTCGTGTTGTCGTCGACCCGGCCGTTCCTCGGCACGGCGGTACGCGACGGCAGCACCATCACGTACACGGCGAGCAACGTTCCGGGCCCGGTCGTGATCAACTACCGCGTCGGCGACCCGGACGGTGGTGAGGCACAGGGATCGCTCACCATCATGGTCCGTGAACCCGACCCGGTCCCGCCGGTGGCGCTCGACGATCGACGGAGCATCGTCGGACCCGGCACTCCCGTCACGATCGACGTGCTCGAGAACGACGACGACCCCGACGGCGACGACGAGACGCTTCGCATCAGCGCGGTCGAGGTCGTCGGCGGGCGTGGCACGGCGACACGTGGCGTCGGCGTGGTCACCCTGTCGCCCGAACGCGACTTCGTCGGTGATCTCGTCGCGCGGTACTCGATCGTCGATCTCGACGGGCTGACGGCGTCGGCGACCGTCACGCTCACCGTGGTCGAGCCACCGAACACGCCGCCCGTCGCCAACGACGACAGCGCCGAAGTGGTCAACGGCGGCACCGTGACCGTCGACATCGCATTCAACGACGTCGACCCCGACGAGGGCGACGTGCTCACCTACTCGTTGGTGCAGCCTCCCGACGCGGCGCTGGGCGTGGCGACGGTGGGGCAAGGGTCCCTGTCGTTCACCGCGGTGCCCGGCGCGAGCGGCACCGCGTCGATGACGTACCGGCTCGACGACGGCGAAGACGCGTCGGAGGCAACGGTTCGGATCGCCGTCCTGCCGTGCTCGGTCGCACCGCCCGAGGCGCCGAACGTCTCGTTGCGCACCGGCTACCAGCAACCGATCGCGATCGATCTGAACGCGTACGCCCGCAACGGCGACATCGTCGACGTCGGTGCGCCGCTCGGTTCGCCGTCGGGGGTGTACACCCCGCCGCCCGGTGAGAACGGCAACGTCTCGTTCAGCTACACGGTGCGGAACTCGTGCCGGCTGCAGGCGACCGGTGTCGTCCTCATCGACGTCAACCAAGACCCGGTCGCGGCACCGTACGAGGCCGACATCGGTCGGATCGAGCCGGCGACGATCCTGGTGAGTTCGTTGGCGTCCGACGCAGAACCGTTGCGCATCGTCGCACTCGAGGGAGCGCCGACCTGGGTTGCACTCGTCGACGAGCAGCGTGCGATCCGCATCGTGCCGGCCGGACAGTCGGGACGGCTCGACATGGTCGCCGTCGTCGCCGACCCGGGCGGGCTCCAGGCCCGCGTGCCCATCGGGATCGACCTCATCAATCTCGCGCCCACCGCCGTCGCCGACGACGGCGGCGTCGTCACCGGGCCCACGACGATCGCACCACTCGCCAACGACGTCGACCCCGACGGTGACTCGATCTCGCTCGGTGACGTGCCGGCGACGGTCACGTTCCCGAACGGCGGCTCGGGCACGATCGAACGACTCGGGAACGGCCAGCTCCGCATCGACCCGAAGGCGGGGTACGGCCGTGCGACCTTCCAGTACACGATCGTGGATGCGCTCGGCGCCACGTCGCAGCCGGCGACCGTCGCCGTCACCGTCAACGCTCCGCCCGTCGCCGACGACATGACGGTCACGGTGCCTGCGGGCACGACGATCACGGTCCGCCTGGCGGCGTCCGATCCCGAGGGCGGCGCGCTCGACGCAGTGCTGGGCGACGAGCCGACGGCGCCGTTCTCGGTGTCGCTGACCGGACTCGAACTCCAGGTGACCGCTCCGGCGGCCGAGGGCACGACCCGGACGCTCACCTACGCCGTCACCGACAACCGCGGCATCACCGACTCGGGCACGATCACGCTGGTCGTCGGGCCGCCGCCGACGACCACCACGACGACCACGACCACGACGACCACGACGACGGTGCCGTCGACCACGACGACGACGGTGCCGTCGTCGACGACATCGACGACGTCGAGCACGACATCGACGACGTCGACGACGGTGCCCTGAGGGTCAGCGCCGGCGGATACGGAGCGGGTGGTCGGTGCTGGTGAGGCAGCGGCCGGTCTCGCAGTCGAACTTCCAGCCGTGCAGCGTGCACACGAGCACGTCGCCGTCGTCGGTCGACTCGATCTCGCCGAACACCGACAGGTCGGCGTTGCGGTGCGGGCAGCGGCGTTGCACCACATAGTCGCCGAGCTCGATCTCGGGCTCGGTCTCGGTGGGCGGGTTCAGCTTCCGGATCGCCTCGGCCTCGGTGCGGCGCATCCGCTCGACCGACAGCGACTTGAAGAAGTTGTACAGGTACTCGTTGAAGTCGCCCGCACGCCAGGCCGAGAAGCGTGCCGACAGCAGGAGTGAGTTCGACCAGTCCACCGCCTTCTGCGCTGCCACCGTCTCGACGAGGGCGCGCGGGATCGTGAATCGGAACTCGTAGTCCTCGCCGTCGAACGGGCGGACCTCGCCGTTCGGGAAGTCGATCAGGATCTCGAGGTCGCCGGTGCGGATCAGGCAGTTCGCCCCGACGGCACCGCGCAAGGTGGGCGCCATCCGGAGCAACGGTTCCCACCACGCCTTGAGGGTGGCGATCAGGTCGGTCGACGGTGGATTCCAGCCGGCCTTCAGGTCGTCGAGCCACGGCTTCCAGTCGGCTTGGTACTGCCGCAGGTACTGCTCCTTGTCGGAGAAGATCCGTTCGACGTCCTCGTCGGGCATCGGATGCGTGACCGTGACATCGTCGGGGGTGATCTCGATCTCCGTGCCCGGGATCGCGAGGATGCCCTGGTGCCCGCCGTCGGCGAGACGCTTCATGAACGAGCGCTGGTCGGGGAAGATCGACAGTTCGTCGCCCTCGATCACGTTGAGGTGCCACAGGTCGTCGTCGAGGAACGCGGGCGGGCCGGCGCTCGGGACGACATAGCGCGGGTTCAGGGTGTCGACGTAGCGCATCGCCCGGGTGAACTGGCTCTCGACCTTGTTGTCGACCAAGCTCCGCATGACGTCGTCGGGGTACTCGTACACCATCGGGTACCAGATGGCACCCGAGTACTGGATCCAGTGCAGGTCGACCGGGCCGTGGGCGCCGAGCGCCGCCAGGTCGGTGGTCCGGCAGTCGTTCTGGTTGACGATGCGGGTCTGGCCGTCCGAGACGACCATCGCCGAGTCGCCGCCGGGGCCGTCGGTGATCGACACCTCCGTGTGGATGGCGATCGTCAGTCCCGGCGCCAGTTCCATCTCGACCTTGTCCTCGGTGCGGATGAAGTTGGTGAAGCCGAGCTTGGCGAGGGTGCGTTGCTGCTCCTTGGTCGGGTACCCGGGGAGCAGGATCGGGATGTCGCGACGGAAGTGCTCGCGCAGGAACGGTTCGTCGTGGTGATCGGCGTGGAGGTGCGTGATGTAGAGGTAGTCGGCGTTCTCGATGCGCTCACGCAGATCGTCGGACAACTGGTCGTTCCTGGGGAACACGAACCACGAGCCGAAGAAGGCGGGGACGAACCACGGGTCGCAGACGATCGAGCCGGCTTCGGTCTCGATCAGGATCCCGGCATGGCCGATCGATGTCGCACGCATATGTCCCGGAAGGGTACCGAGCGCCCGGCCCGGCCCCCAGGGACCACTGTCACGTCAGGCGACGGGCGGGTCGGTGTACTGCTGGCCGGCACGCGACACGTGCTCGGTCCAGGTGCCACCGTCCCAGTAGCGCAGTTCGAAGCGGCCGGACGGGTCGGCGTACCAGCCCGCCGGGGCGGCGTTCGTGGCCGCCGCCGGCTGTGCGGCCGCCTGGGCGGCCGGCTCGGCGGCGGGTTGGGCGGCCGGCTCGGGAGCCGGTTCGGGGGTCGGTTCTGCCGTCGCAGCGCCCGTGTCGGGCAGT
>JBPEWX010000546.1:0-5128 GCA_052032235.1 Ilumatobacter sp.
CCGGCCGACCGGCCGGGCATCGGCGCGTCTGCAGTCGAGGCAGATGCCGGTCAGAGCGTGGCGAACGCCACCGGGCGACGGAGCATGTCCGCCAGTTCGTCGACGGCCCGGACCCGGTCACGCGCCGGCATCACGAGGAGCAGATCGCCGTCGTGTGACGAGGCGGCGTCGGCCGCGAACGGCACGAGGTCGAGGTCGACCCCCGAACTGCACACCACCACGCGAGGGCCGTCCGGCCCGTCACCGAGCGCAACGCACGGCACGGGATCCTTGAGATTGAGGCGTGGCACCGGGGGCGGCACGGCCCGCACGGCGTCGAGGCCGACGAGCGACGGGTCGTCGGTGACCCGCCACCGCACGAATCGCTCCGCACCCAAGCGGTTGAGGGGGTGTTGCGGGGCGTCGACCGCTCGGTGCTGGGCAACCGTGTCGACGATGCGGGCGAGCGAGTCGACCGCCGGCACGTCGCCGTGCAGCATCTGGAACGCCTCCCGATCGTGAGCGCCCACGCCCACCTCGAGGCGGGTCGTCCCGGTGTGGGGGTCGTCGACCACCCGACACACCTCCAGGCCGCGCACCTCACCCGCGAGGACGCCGTGTTCGACCGATGGCTCGGCCCCACCGTCGACGATCAGTTGCCGGAACGACTCGTGATGGGCGGGGACCTCGGGCGGCACGGGCAGTGGCTCGGCCACGGCCGGCAGCAACGCGCGGCCGTCGGCGTGCCAGATCTCGATCGGCAGGTCGAACCCGGCGGCGCGTCGGGCCAGCTGCCCGGTGCCCGACTCGGCGATCACCCGAACGGCCGTGGCACCGTTGCGGCGCGCCCAGAGCAGGGCGGCTCCCAGCCGCGACTCGGGCTGGTCGTCGAGGAAGACCCAGGCGTCGCGTGCCACGACGAGCGCTGCACCGGGAGCGAACTCGCTCGCCTCGGGGACGTCGTCGTCGCCGAGGTGGTCGCGTACCAGCGCACGCAGCTTCAGTCCGTTGAGTCGGCTCCTCCGGGCGGCATCGTCCTCGGTCACCGCATCGACGGTACCGGCAGCACCGGGCCGGGCGGCATTCGTCGTGTCGGAGCGCCCAACCGCGGGGTGGCGGGGGTCGGGTCAGGGCACGAAGTAGCCGAGGACGTCGGCGACGAGATCGCAGCCGGCGAGTTCGTTGGCGAGCGAGATCGACTGCTGGTCACCGACCCGACAGATGACCAGGTTCGCGATCGTCCGACCGGGTCGGACGTTGAGGTTCGAGGTGGTCGGATGGGCACCGCCGCGCGGCCAGACCGACACGTGTGACGATGCGGCGACACGGGTCGCGGTGACGTTGAGGACGACCGCCGTCGCCGCCGCCGGGACCCCGGCCACACCCGCCACCTGCAGATCGACCCGCCGGCCCGGTCCGAGTTGACGTTTCGGTGCCCCCGTCCCGTCCCGGGTGTCGAGGACCCGTCGCGGCGCCATCGTGATCAGTCGATCACCGTCGGCCGCGAAGTAACCGAACACGTCGCCCACGACGTGCGGGGAGGCCGCCGCGGCGTCGAGACGGAGCTTGCCCCCGTCGCCGAGTTCGCAGATGACGAGGTTCGGCACGACGTCGCCGGCGGCGAAGTTGACGTTCGACGTGGTCGCCGGCGTGCGTCCCGTCGGTGTCACCCGCAGATGGCCGGATCGATCGGGCTTCACGGCCGTGAGGTTGAGGACGACCGCCGTTGCGCCGGTCTTCGGGACGCCGCCCTTCCCCGCGACCTGGATGTCGACGGGTGCACCGGGAGCGAGCACGCCCCGACGCATCCCGGTGCCGTCGCGAGAGTCGAACAGGCGCTTCGGCGATGTCGGCGTGAACTTCGCGCCACCCGCCGAGCGCCCGTCGGTGTAGCCGAAGACGTCGACGAGGCAGTGCGTGCGGCCGTGGGAGTTGAACACCTCGATGCAGCCGTCGCTGCCGACCGCCATGACGACGAGGTTCGGCACCGGCCGCCCGGGGACGGCGTTCAGGTTCGAGGTCGCCGGGCGGTCGACGCCACCGGGATAGACGGTGAAGTGCATGGCCTGGGACGGCTGGACGGCGGTGACGTTGGCGACGACCGCCTTCAGGCCGCTCGCCGGCAACCCTGCGGCGCCGGCGACCTTCACCCTGATGCGTTCGCCGGGCCCGATCGGGCGTGCCGGTGCACCGGTGCCGGTGCGGGTGTCGACGATCCGAACCGGTGCGACCGGATGGAAGTAGGTCGCCCCGGTCGGGACGGGCGTCGGCGTCGGGGTCGGGGTCGGTGTGGAGCCCGTGCCCCCACCCAGCACCGCACCGTTCGCCGGGGTGGTGCCCGGACCACTCCGGAAGAGGCCGAGCTGTTCGAAGTTGCCTCCGAGGATCTCGGACGAGCCGCCACCCATCCATCCGTCGAGGACCGACGCGTAGTAGGAGCGGAAGTCGACGTGATGGGCCATGCGATCCCAGCGTCGGAGGTTGGCCATCGAGGGCTGCTGGCCGTACAGACCACCCTTGACGTTGGCGCCGATCACGAAGTGCGGCGCGGAGGTGCCGTGATCGGTCCCGGCGCCGTCGTTGTCCCACGGCGTGCGCCCGAACTCGGAGAAGGTCATGACCGTGACCCGGCTCGCCCACGCCGGGTCGAGCACCTCGAAGAAGCGGCGAACGGCGGCATCGAGCTCGGCCATCCGGGTGCTGTGCTGGTCGGGTTGACCGGCGTGGCTGTCGAAGTCGCCCCACCCGGCCGTGACGACGCGGAACCCGAGGTTGGCGTTCACGAGACGAGCGGCGACCTCGAGTTTGGCGACGATTTCGGCGTCGGGGAGCTGGTCCTCGTCGGGGATGATGGGCGCGAGGGTGCGGGCGAGATCGAGCTGATCGACGAATGCCTGACCGACCGCCGGCCCCCAGCCGACGCCGGCGCCGCTCGCCATCGACCGGATCGCTGTGTACTGGCGTTCGGAACGGGTGTCGGTGGCGCTGCCGTATCCGGGTCGCGAAGCGCCGACGACGGTGCCCTTCTTGTGGTTGCCGACCAGGTGGAGCGGCACCGAGGTGCCGACCTCGGCCGCGGCATAGAGGTCGTTCGTGCCACCGAGGTAGCCGTCGAGCCAGCGTCCCATCCAGCCGGTCGACGGGATGGCGTTCGGGCGGCCGGCCATCCAGTACGCCATCGAGTTGAAGTGGGACAGGTCCGGGTTCGCGTAGCCGACGCCCTGCACGATCGCGAGATGTCCGTCGTCCCAGGCCCGCTTGAGCGTCGGGAGGTTGCCGTTGAGCCCCTGCGTCGCGTTGAGCCGGAGGGTCTGGTTCGCCGGGATCGCCAGCCCGCCGTGCATCTCGACGTAGTTCGGGTCGGTGAACGGCACGACGGTGTTCAGCCCGTCGTTGCCGCCGTACATGCCGATGATGACGAGCACCCCGTCGTCGGCGCCGATCGGCCCGGCGGCCCAGGCGCTCGGGTCGTGCCCGAGCGCGTGGTCGAGCAGTGATCCGCTGCCGCCTGCGACGACGCCGGCACCGACGCCCATGCCGACGAGCCGGAGGAACCGGCGGCGATCGAGGGCGGCGGCAGTGGGGGCCTCGTCGAACGACAGGTGTCGGAGGGCGTCGGCGGTGGAGATGTCGGGATCGAGCATGGTTCAGGCCAGGTGGAAGTCGGGGGCGACGAGGATCAGGGCGAGCAGATCGGAACGCACCCACCGTTCCGCCGAGGTGGAGAACGCGACGAGCGCCGAGCGCGTCGCCGGCGTCACGGTCAACTTCATTCGTGCGAGAAACAGATCGACGAGATCGGCGGGCCGGTCTCGGTACGTCTCGTAGATCTCGGTCTTCGAGATGGTTCCGCCGGCGAGATGGATGAGTTGGTCGCCCTCCCAGTACTCGCGCATCGCCTGCCACGCGAACTGGCGGGCGGCGTCGGTTCGCTTCGCCATCGCCGATGCGTTGACCCAATAGCCGTTGTGCTTCCATCCCGAGACGTTCGGTGGGAAGAGCGGACGCTGCCCCATCCCCTCCATCAGCCAGAGCGGGGTGTTGCCGTCGGAACGTTGACCGGTCGCGACCAGCGCTGCGACGACGTACTCGACCGGCGTGCGGACCCGACCGGTCGCCACGTCAGGGGCGTAGAAGGCGTCGGAGAGGAGCAGCGCCCGGAGCCAGGGGCGGAGCTCGAAGTCGTTGGCGAGCGCCACGTCCCGCAGGTGCGAGAGCGTGGCGGGCGGGATGGGCGTGCCGGCGAACTCGGCCCAGAGCTTCTTCGAGATGAACTCCGCCGCCACCGCTCGCGTGGGGCGACCGGCATTCGGACCGACGGGGACGATGCCGTCGCCGAGGACGACCTCGATCGTCTCGGCGCCGTGCAGGGTGGGATCGCCGCCTTGATTGATCGTGCGGCCGAGGTACTGCTTGGCCGATCCGTCGTGCCAGTCGGCCCGCCACACGTACTGATCGGTGTCCCACTGGTCGGTGTGGCCGGTCCAGGCAGCGGTACTCGCCTCCACGTCGGCTTCGGTGTAGTTGCCGACGCCGAGCAGGAACAGCTCCATCAGCTCACGTGCGAAGTTCTGGTTCGGTGACGTCGCCTTGTTCTGGTTGTTGTCGAGGTACCGCAGCATCGCGATCTGGGTCGACATCGCGATGGCGAGATCGCGGAGGTTGCCCAAGCCGTCGGTTCGGAACAGGTCGATCTGGTCGCGCATCGCGGAGCCGGAGCTGGCCTTGGTGAAGTCGGAGCAGAAGTGGCCGTGCCAGAAGAAGGCCATCTTCTCCTGGAGCGGTTTCGGCGAGTCGTGCGCCATCCGGTCGAGCCAGTAGTGGGTCAGTTCGACGCCCTGGCGCCAGTTCTCGGTCTCGGCGAAGGTGACCGAACCCGGGTTCGACGGGACGGCGAGGATGTCGTCGACCGCCTGGGCGAGGGTCAGTGGGGTCAGCGCCTGCACCCGCTCGGGGCGCGCGACGAACTCGGTGCGGCGCAGCAGGTGTTCGATGTGGGCGACGTCGGCCATGTGGCTCCCCGGGGTTCACAGGAGTTGTCGACGGCCGCCCGACCGTCCTTGAGGACGAGATGGACAGTTTGACGCAATCCTGAGGCGCGTCGCGTGCGGGGTTCGACGAAAACGACGACACCGCCCCGGCAGGACCG
>JBPEWX010000547.1:0-6005 GCA_052032235.1 Ilumatobacter sp.
CGGCTTCGATCGCCGCACGGTCGTCGGCCTCGACGCGGCTCCGGAGGAACGACGACTGCGACGACTCGCTGTAGACGATCACGTCGGCGCTCTGGGCGCGGATCGCGCCGGTCGACAGGCGGAGGAGACCGTCGAGCAGCCCACCGAGGAACATCAACAGCACGGCGATGAGGGTGAGGATCACCGTGGCGGTGACGAACCGTCCGGGCTTGCGGACCAGTTCCCGCAGGGCGAGCTTCATCGGTTCGCACCTCCCGTCGTCGCCTCGATCGGGTCGATCTTCAGCACCCGCCGCGCCGAGATCAGCGACGAGCCGATCCCGAGGATCAGGAGCAGGACCGCCCAGACGATCACGGCGGTCGACTCGAACCGCAGCTGGATGCCACCGAGCCGTCGTTGCGAGAGCGGCCAGTAGAGCGCGAGGCCGATGAGGTACCCGGCGGCGACGATGACGACGGCCTGCAGGAGCAGCGACGACACGAGCCGCTTCGCCGGTGCTCCGATCGCGCGGAGCAGGGTGAGCGCCCCGGCCTTCTGGAACGTGATGATGAGGAAGAAGAGACCGGTCACGCACGGGATCACGAGGCCGTACAGGAGGAAGATCACCTGGAACGACTGGCGCACCTGGGCGACGCCGGGCGTTTCGTCGGCGGCGTCGTCCTTGGTGAGCGCGTCGAGGTCGGTCGACTGCGCGTTGATGCTCGCGACGACCTCGTCGGCGGTGACCCCGTCAGCGGGGGCGACGGCCAAGACGTTGGGGAGCGGGTCGCCGGCGTCGGGGTTGACCGACTTCACGGCGTCGACGTAGTCGTCGTACGCCACGAACAGGGTGGCCCCGGCGTTGAGCTGCACGTCGTCGGCCAACCCGACGATCGTGATCTCGTAGCCGCCGGGCTGGACCACGATCGTGTCACCGAGACCGAACCCGGCGTCGGCGTCGTTCGAGCTGCCGACGGCCTCGCCGGCCGCGTCGGGGTAGCGACCCTCGACGAGTTCGGCCGGTGCGCCCAGCGACTCGTCCTCGTAGCCGAGCACGGTGACGTCGGTGAGGGTCCCGTCGGCGTCGGTGGCCGAGAACGTCCCCTGCCCGATCCGCCCGATCTCACCGACGCCGTCGGCGTCGACGGTCAGCTTTTCGAGGTCGGGGGTGATGAAGCTGCCCTGGATCACCCGCTGCCCGTCGACCGAGTACACGAGCACCGGTGCCGTCTGGTTGCGGATCGCCCCGACGAACGACGTGAGCAGCCCGTTCTGGAGCGACGTCTGGAACAAGATCAGGAAGACGAGCATCCCGAGCGCGGCCGTCAGCAGGCCGAAGCGCACCTTGGCGCGGGACATCTCGGTGAAGGCGAGGAACATGCAGACTCAGATCATCGACTGGGTATCGCCGGGCACTACGGCACCGTACCCAACCCCGGATGCAGCCGAATCCGTGACGGCGGTCACCCGGCAGGGGCGGCGATCAGCGGGAGCGCAGCTCGAGGCGGTCGCGGTGGACGATGCGGTAGGTGCGGTCGTGCTGTTCGATCCAGCCGAGCTTGATGAAGTTGGCGATCGCCTTGTTGACCCGCTCGCGTGAGGCGCCGACCATGCCGGCGAGCTCTTCCTGGGTCACCGGGAGCTGGAACTCGTCGAACTCGCCGGCGAGTTCGAGGAGCCGCTTGGCGGTGCGACCGGTGACGTCGAGGAACACCGAGTCGGCGAGCACCTCGTCCATCACGCGCAGGCGGGTCGCCAGGAGTCGGGTCACGTTCCACAGCAGGCGCGGGTCGCGTTCGAACAGCGTCTTGACCGGCTCGAACGGCACCTCGAGCACCGTCGAGGCCTCGAGCGCCCTGGCCATTGCCGACCGGGGCCCCTCGTCGAGGAGCCCGAGTTCGCCGAACAGATCGCCGGGCTCCATCAACGCGACCACGCTCTCACGATGATCGACCTGGCTCGACATCGCGATCGCGATCCGGCCGGACAACACCAGGTACAACGCGTCGGGCGGGTCGCCCTCCTGGAAGAGGACGTCACCGCGCGTCAGGCTGCGCTCGATCCCCGCATCCGCGACGTCTTGGATCATTCCCGTTTCGGCGTCGGCGAAGAACGACGTGCGCGCCAACTGCTCAGCATGGCCAGTCATCGCCCTGCACGGTACTACCCTCGACCCGGTGGCTCCGCCCTCCAAGGTGTGGACGATCGTCGTGGGCGGCGGATCCGGCACCCGCTTCGGTCGTCCCAAGCAGTACGAGCCGCTCGGTGACGAGCGCATCATCGACCGGGCACGCCGGATCGCGAGCGAGGCGACCGACGGGGTCGTCCTGGTCGTCCCCGCTGCCGACGCCGAGGCCGAGGACGGTGTCGCCGGTGGCTCCACCCGCAGCGAGAGCGTGCGCGCCGGCCTGGTGAAGGTGCCTGCCGACACCGACGTCGTCTGTGTCCACGACGCCGCCCGCCCGTTCGCCGACGGAGACCTGTACCGACGCGTCGTCGCCGCCGTCGAAGCCGGTGCCGACGCTGCCGTCCCGGGCATCGCCGTCACCGACACGATCAAGGTCGTCGACGACGACGGTGTCGTGACCGCGACGCCCGACCGCTCACGACTCGTCGCGGTGCAGACGCCGCAGGCGTTCCGGTACGCCTCACTGGTCGCCGCTCATGCGTCGGGAGACGACGCCACCGACGATGCCGCACTCATCGAGGCCGTCGGTGGACGTGTCGTGATCGTCGACGGGTCGCCCGACAACCGCAAGATCACGGTGCCCGACGATCTCGAGTGGGCGCGCCGACGGGTCGACGAGCTCGACCGGGACGCCACTCGGTCGGTGCAGGAGGAGGAGTCGTCATGATGCGAGTCGGCCAGGGGTTCGACATCCACCGCCACGTCGACGACCCCGACCGGGACCTGGTGCTCGGCGGCTGCGTCTTCGCCGACGCCCGGCCCTTGGCCGGGCACAGCGACGCCGACGTCGCGGCGCACGCCGCCGCCGACGCCCTGCTCGGCGCCGCCGGACTCGGCGACATCGGCCGGCACTTCCCCGACACCGATCCCCGCTGGAAGGGCGCCGATAGCCTCCAGATCCTGGCCCGCGTCGCCGAGTTGGTGCGTGAGGCCGGTTGGCGAATCGAGAACGTCGACATCAAGGTCGTGTGTGAACGACCGAAACTCGCACCCAGGATCGACGAGATGCAACGCAACCTGTCCACCGCCGCCGGCCGCCGGTCGAGCAAGCCGCAGAGCCGCGGAGCCGGTCGCACGGGCCGCACCCGTCAGGGGGACGCGCCGGCGCCGAAGACGAAGCCGAAGACGCTGGGCGGTGAGCAGATCGAAGGTCGCCAGGCCGTGCGCGAACTGCTCCTCGCCCAACGGCGCAAGGTGCACGAGGTCTGGATCTCGGGCGAACTCGAGGGCAGTGACGCCGTCGACGACATCGTCGCGATCGCCGAGGCCAATCGCGTCCCGGTCATCAAGGTCGCCCGCAAGAAGCTCGAACAGGCGGCGCGGAGCGAGGCACCGCAGGGCGTGCTGGCGCTCGCGGCACCCCTCCCCGAAGCCGACCTCAACCGGTATCTCCGGCGCCAGGCCGGCAAGGCCCCGTTCGTGGTGGCCGTCGACGGGGTGACCGACCCGGGCAACCTCGGCGCGATCATCCGGAACTGTGACGGTGCCGGGGTCGACGTCGTCGTGGTGCCGCGGCACCGGGCGGTGCATGTGACCCCGACCGTCGCCAAGGCATCGGCGGGTGCGGTCGAGCACGTGCCGATCGCGGTGGTGTCGGGGCTCCCGGCGGCGCTCCAGCGCATGCGGGACGCGGGCATCTGGGTCGTCGGGCTCGACGACGCCGCCGATCGGACGTTGTTCGATCTGGGCGACCTCGCCGTCGAGCCGGTCTGTGTCGTGCTGGGCGCCGAAGGGGCCGGACTGTCACGGCTCGTTCGTGAGCGCTGCGACGTCATCGTGAGCATCCCGATGCTCGGTCGGGTCAGCTCACTGAACGTGTCGGCGGCCGCCGCGTTGACCACGTACGAGATCCGCCGCCACCGCACGTCGTAGCGCCGACGCAGTGGGCGCGAATCGCTCGCGGCGCCTGTGGTGAACGTTCTGGAAAGCCGGGACAGCTTCGTGCGGACCGTTGTAGTCTCGATTCGACCTTCGACGTCCTTGGCGGAAGATGAGCATGGCTGAACCACCCGAGACCCCTCTGTTGCCCGACGCGCTCGCGTTGCCCGACAGCCCCGACGGCGCCACGATCGGTCGTCGTCGCCTGATCGCCGGCGCCGGCGCCCTCGCCGGTGCCGCCGCCGCTTCCCAGATCGTGCCGCACGGCGTCGCGAACGCCGCCCTGCCTGCGGGTGCGAGCAAGTTCTCGATCCTGCCCGCCGCGGTCCGACTCGCGAACACCCGCGAGAAGTCGAAGTACACGTTCACCCATTTCAGTGAGGGTTACATCCGCGTCAACGTCGCCGGGCGGAACAGCATCCCGGCCACGGCGACCGCAGCCGTCCTCACGGTCACCGCGGTCAACTACTCCGCCAAGGCCAATCACGTGACCTGCTGGCCGTCGGGCGAAGGCATGCCGCTCGCGTCCAACTTGAACCTCCCGGCGGGCGCCGTCAACGCCAACATGGTCACGGTCAAGCTCGGCAACGGCGGCAACGTCGACGTGCGGTCGCTCCGTCCGGCGCACCTGATCGTCGACGTGCTCGGGTACTACGAGCCGGTGGCCGGCGCCGAACGCGACGGTCGGTTCATCACCCTGCCCTCACCGAAGCGCGTCCACGACTCCCGCCAGACGTCGCGGCCCAAGGTCGCCGACGCCTCGTTCACGACGATCGACCTCACGGCGAACGTGCCGCCCGACGCGACGGCCGTCGTCGTCAACCTCACGGCTGCACAGAGCACCGGGCGCGGTCACTTCACGGTCATGCCCTACGACGTCTCCGGGCCGCCGTCGACGTCGAGCCTGAACGTGTCCGGACCGAACGAGGTGCGCGCAGGCGCCGCCGTGGTGTCGGTCAAGACCATCGGGGGCAAGCGACGGATCAAGGTCTACGCCCACCGTTCCGCTGCGATCATCCTCGACGTGTTCGGCTACTACACCGGGCCGCAGTCGAGCCTGTCGCAGACCGGCCTGTTCGTGCCGGTCACGCCGCAGCGCCTGATCGATACGCGCGATCCGGGTCAGATCGGCCGCATGTGGCCGGGCTGGGTCGTCGAGGTGCCACTCCCGAAGTCGGTCGAGGGCAAGGCCGGGGCGATCGCCTGCAACGTCACCGGGGTCGCGTCCCGATCGGCCGGTCACCTCACGGTGTCCGCTGCCCGCCAGACGATCCCCAACACGTCGAACGTGAACTGGCGGACGGCGAACGCCGTCGTGCCGAACCACGTCATCTCGCAGGTCACCAACCAGTACGGCATGCAGGTGTTCAACGCCTTCGGCAGCCACGTCGTGGTCGACCTCGCCGGCTACTTCACCGGCACCCCGAAGGTGCCCTCGCTGCCGAAGTACACCAACCCGCCGCCCCCGGCGGCTCCGCCGAACTGGATCCTGCGCGTCCCCCGCCTCGGTCTGACCTCGACGGTCATGGCCGGCAACGCGGCGTACGTCACCGACTCCGGTCACACCTGGCACTGGACCGGCACCGGCTACATGGGACAGAACGCCCACGTCGCCGTGTTCGGCCACCGCACGGAGGCCGGCGGCCCCTACCGCTACATCGACCAGATGGTGATCGGCGACCGGATCACGGTCACGACCGGCGACGGCCGCGAGTACACCTATCAGATGGTGTCCCGACACCTGACCGACGCAGCGACCAACAACATCTTGAACGCGACGCGGGCGAACAGCGGCACGACCTTCTCGATCGTGGCGTGCACCGTCGGGTACGACCGCCGCAAGTCCGGCTATCCCAACCCATGGGCGGCGACGAGCCTGCTGTACCGCATCGTGGTGAACTTCTCGCTCGTGTCCTGGCGCGAGGTCTGACCCGACCGCGAACCACCCGTTCTGGGTGGG
>JBPEWX010000548.1:0-1849 GCA_052032235.1 Ilumatobacter sp.
ATGATGCCGGTGACGATGTCGCCCTCGCGGTTCGCGTACTCCTCGAACTTGCGATCGCGCTCCACTTCGCGGATGCGCTGCGACATCACCTGACGGAACGTCTGAGCAGCGATGCGACCGAGCTCTTCCTTCTTCGGGGTGTCGTCGCGCTCGTTGACCCACTGGCCGTCCTCGTCGAGGTCGTAGGCCGTGAACGAGAACTCCATCGTGGACGGGTTGACCTCGACGACGACTTCGTCGGCGGCGCCGGGGCGACGCTTGTAGGCGCTCGCCAGCGCGTCGACGAGGACGTGCAACAGGTCGTCTTCCGACATGCCCTTCTCGGATGCGAGGAGGCGGATGGCCTCACCCATGTCGAGATTGCTCACGATGACTCCTTCTTCTGAACGGATTGCTGCTGAGCGGACTGCTTCGCCGACTTCTTCTTCGCCGCCTGCTTCTTCTTCTTGCCCTTGCCGGTGCCCTTGCCACCCGGCTTGGGTTGCGGGCCCCACTCGAACACGGTGCGGGCCCGATCGATGTCGTCGAGCTGGACGACACGGTCGACGAGTTCGCCGTCGACCTCGACGCGCAACGTGGCGGTCGTGTCGTCGGCGGCGACGAGGACACCCTGGACGCGGCGCTGCTCGGCGTCGACGTTCGCGAGGCGGATGTTGAGCTCCTTGCCGATCTCACGCTGGAAATGGGCGGGCGTGCGCAGCGTGCGCTCGACGCCGGGACTCGTCACCTCGAGGGTGTACTTGCCCGGCATCGGGTCGTCGTGGTCGAACTCACGGCCGATGAGGCGGGTCGCGAGGGCGAGCTGGTCGAGGTCGACGCTGCTCTCGGAACCGGGCGGCGTGTCGAGGGTGACACGCAGGGTGCCGCCCCGCTGCTCGAGGTCGTAGAGGTCGAGTTGGAGGTCGGAGGCGATCGGTTCGATCAGCGCCCGCACGCGCCGCAACACCGGGGTGTCGGTCGTGTCTCGTCCCATCGAATTCGCCTCCTTTCACACAACAAGGCGTGGGCAGTGCCCACGCCTTGATCGATCACTCAATCAATTAGCGAGATCCGAGTATAGCCCGAATCCAGTGGTCTCGGCAGGGGGCGACTCCCCGCCGGGCGGGCGTGCGGTAGCGTTCCGACATGGCCGACGTGCTCCCGTTCCCCAAGGTTCGACCCGCCGCGGACCCGGCGGTCGAGCCGGCCGAACACGACCGCCCGCTGCGCGAGGTGATCGGCGACGTGCTGCGCGAAGAACGTCTCGACCAGGCGCGGACCCTCGCCGACGTCGCCGACGACGCAGCGGTGTCGCTCCCCTATCTCTCCGAGGTCGAGCGGGGCGTGAAAGAGGTCAGCTCCGACGTGCTCGCCGCCATCTGCGACGCCCTCGAACTCCCGCTCGCCGACGTGCTCGAACGCTCCGCCGAACGCCTCCGCCCGATGGCCGGCGGTGGCTCCGCCATGCTGCTCCTCGCCGCCTGAGTTCGGTCGCGTCGACGCTACGCGCCGGGGCGGAGTGCCTCCTGGTGCGCTGCCGGGAGTTCGGCGGGGCCGGGAACGGTGTCGGCGACGCCGTACTCGAGGGCTTGCGGGCCGCGCAGGACGAGCGCTCGATCGGTGTCGACACGAACCTGTTCCGACGTCTTGCCGGTGTGGCGGGCGAGGATCGCCTCCGCCTCGCTGCGAATCCGCTCCAACTCGGCCGCTTCGAGGGCGAGGTCGCTCATCGAACCGCGACTGAGCTCGGTGTGGGGCTGGTGCAACAGGATCCGAGCGTGTTCGAGCACCGCTCGCTTCCCCGGGGCGCCGGCGGCGAGCAGGATCGCCGCCGACGATGCCGCTTGACCGACGCACAAGGTGGCGACGT
>JBPEWX010000549.1:0-6552 GCA_052032235.1 Ilumatobacter sp.
AACCGACCAGGGAGGCGAGTCGGGTGCGCAGGTCGAGCGGGGCGAAACCGGCCATCAAGCCGTTGCGGAGCAGGCGTGCGACCTCGGCGTCGGTGAGCTCGAACGTGGCGGCCACCGCAGCGAGCTCGGACGACGGCGTGACGTCGCTCATCAACCGGTTGTCGGTGTTCACGTTCACGGCGAAGCCGGCCCGCAGCATCGGCCCGATGGGGTGACTCGCCAGATCGGGGACGGCGCCGACGTGCACGTGACACGTGGGAGCGACCTCGAGCGGGATCTGGTGATCGAGCACGAACGAGGCGAGTGGACCCATGGCGACGATCTCGCCGTCGCGAATGTCGAGATCGGCCTGCAGCCGAACCCCGTGGCCGATCCGGTGGGCGCCGTGCGCCAGCGCGTCGGCGATCAGTTCGAGATCGGGCGGTTCGGAGGCGTGGATCGTGACGTTCAGCAGACGGTCGCGGGCGAAGGCGAGCGCTTCGGCGTGCAACGACGGCGGGAAGCCGGTCTCGGCACCGGCGAGGTCGAACGCGATGACCTTGTCGTCGACGTCTCGCATCGAGTCGACGAGCCGGGCGATCTCGAGCGACCGGTGCTCGGTTCGCATCGCACACAGGATCGCGAAGGCGTGGATCTCCCGTCCGCGCAGGGCGGCGTCGTGTTCGGCCCGTCGGAACCCGTCGGTCACGGCGCTGACGATCGCGTCGAGCGGCAAACCCGCTTCCTGGTGGAGCTCGGGTGCGAACCGGACCTCGGCGTAGACGACGCCGTCGTCCGCGAGATCGCTCACCGCCTCGTAGGCGACGCGCTCGATGTGCTCGGCGGTCTGCATGACCGCCAGCGTGTGTTCGAACGTGGCGAGGTACTGCAGGAGATCGCGCGTGTCGGCGCCGGCCGTGAACCACGCCTGCAACTCGTCGGGGTCGGTGTGGGGGAGCGCCCACCCGATCTCGTCGGCGAGTTCGAGGATCGTGCCGACCCGCAGGCCGCCGTCGAGGTGATCGTGCAGGACCGGTTTCGGCACCGCGACGGCGGCCGCAGGGTCGAGCACGTCAGTGGTCGCCGCGTCGGTACGGCACACCCGCCGCCTTCGGTGGGCGGAGTCGCTGCGCGGCGAAGATCAGCACGAGCAGCACGACGATGTACGGCATGGTGTTGGGCAGCCACGCGGCTGCCCGCTCGGTGAGCAGGTACCAGATCAGCGAGATCGTGCCGAGCGCGAACGCCAGCAGGGTGAGGCCGCCGCCCTTGCCACCGAGCGTGGCGACCATCTTCATGTACGAACTCGTGGGCGTGTCGTAGTCGGCCGCATCGATGTCGGGTGGTGGCGCTTCGTCGCCGCCGGTCTTCCAGAGGTAGATCGCGGTGGCGTACAGGGCGATGGCGATGACGAGCAGCAGCGCTCGGGTCGCGACACCGCTGCCGCTGGCGTCGAAGTCGATCAGCTGGAGCCCGAACGGGTAGCTGAACAGGAGGGCGCCGGCCAGGATGCCGAAGGCACGCCAGTTGCCGAAGATCAGCGCAGCGAGGCCGATGAAGCCTCGACCCACCGTCTGGCCACCGCGATAGAGGCCGGAGAGTTCGATCGCGATGTAGGCACCGGCCATGCCGGCGAGCGCACCCGAGATCATCACCGCGACGTACTTGTGGCGATAGATGCCGACACCGAGCGATTCACCGGCCGACGGGTTCTCGCCACAGATCCGGACCCGGAGGCCGAAACGGGTGCGCATCAGCACGAACGCCGACAGGGGCACGATCAGCAGTGACAGCAAGGTGAACCACCGCATGTTCGACACGAATCCGAGCAGGACGTCGGCGACGTCGGAGACGAAGAAGATCCCCCAGTCCTTGATCGCCTCCAACACGTCGGAGATGCCCGGAATGGTGAACGAGCCGGCGCCGGTGAGGCGGGGCGACTGCGACACCGAACCGCCCTGCATCTCACCGAACACCCGCTCGGACAGATACCGGGTGAGGCCGGGGGCGAGGATGTTGATGGCCACGCCGGACACGATCTGGTCGACACCGAACTGGACGGTGGCGATCGCGTGCAGCAGGCCGCCGAGTGCACCACCGATGAGCCCGGTGAGCAGCCCCCACCACGGCGATCCGAACTCGAGCGCTCCCCAGGCGCCGCACCAGGTACCGAGGATCATCATGCCTTCGAGGCCGATGTTGACGACGCCGGAACGTTCGGAGAACAGACCGCCGAGACCGGCGAGGAGGATCGGGATCGACCATCGCAGCATGGCACTCGACGTCACGTTCGAGGTGAGCAGCGAGGTGCCGGCGATCTCCTGCACGATCGAGAGGACGAGGATGCCGAGCGCCGCCGTGATCATCCACCGCGCCCAACCGGGCAGGGACTTGTAGGTCTCACCGAGACCGCCGGCGCCGGGCGGACCCGAGTGGACGTCGGCGATGTCGAGATCAGCCACGTTGCTCATGCCGTTGCCTCCACGAGTTGTGCCGCCCGTCTGACTTCGTCACGTTGGCGGATCCGGTTGACGACCTCGTAGGCGATCACCGCCACGAGCAGGATGGTGGCCTGCATGATGACGACGATCTCGCTCGAGGCGAGGTTGCTCACCTGGAGCACGGCGGCCGAGGAGTCGAGGAAGCCGAACAGCAGCGCGGCCAGCGCCATCCCGAGTGCCGAGTTGCGTCCGAGCAGCGCGACGGCGATGCCGGCGAAGCCCAGACCCTGGATGAATCCCTGATCGTAGGCGTGGGTGTCGGAGAGGATCTCCGGCATGCCGACGAGGCCGGCGACGAGACCACCGCCGACCATCGCGAACATGACCATCTTCTTCGGCGGGACACCGCCGGCTCGGGCGGCCGTCGGGTTCATGCCGCTGGCCCGGATGTCGAAGCCGAGGCGGCTGCGGTTGATCACGATGTGGTAGATCACGCCCACGATCACGGCGATCAGGAACACGCCGGTCAGGCGGCGCCCCTTGGTGATCTCCCGGGTGAACACCTCGACCCAACTGTTGAGGTCGGGCAACCGGCCCGATTCGCCGATCGGGGTCGTTCCCTGGTTGGTGGCCGTCGGGTCGTCGATGAAGGTCGGGAGCAGACCGGCGACGAGGCCGCCCACCGCGATGAAGTTCAACATGATCGTCGAGATGACCTCGTTGACGCCGCGTGTCACCTTGAGGAGGCCGGCGAGGCCGGACCAGGCGGCGCCGACGAGCATGGCGGTCAGCAGGATGACGGTGATGTGGAGCGGGCCCCAGAGGTTCAGCTCGGCACCGACGACCGCGGCGACGAACGCCGCCAGGATGTACTGACCCTCGACGCCGATGTTGAACAGGTTCATCCGGAACCCGATCGCGGCGGCGATCGCCGACAGGTACAGCGGGGTCGCCCGGTTGAGCATGTCGATCATCGACTCGAGCTTGGTGCCGTTCTCGATCATCGTCTTGAACGTCTCGATCGCGTCGGAGCCCGACAGCTCGAGGACGATGGACGAGATCAGGATCGCGATGACGGCGCTGACGAGCGGGGCGGCGATCGCCAGCCCGACCCGTCGGATCGTGCCGGTGTTCATGCATGACCTCCGGTCACGGTGTCTCCTTCGGTGGTGGCGTCGTCCTGGAGGGCGGCGCCGGTCATGTAGCTGCCGAGCGTGCGAGGGGTGATCTCGCTCGGGTCGAGGGTGGCGACGAGTCGACCGTGGAACATCACGACGATCGTGTCGGAGAGTCCGATCAGTTCGTCGAGGTCGGCGGAGATGAGCAAGGTCGCGAGACCGTTCGCCCGGGCTTCGCGGATGTCGCTCCACACCTCGGCCTGGGCGCCGACGTCGATCCCTCGGGTCGGGTGCGCAGCGACCAGCAGGACGGGATCGCTCGTCATCTCGCGACCGATGATCAGCTTCTGCTGGTTGCCGCCGGAGAGCGCACGGGCGCTGACGTCGACGCCGGGTGAGCGCACGTCGAACTCTCGCCGGATCTCCTCGGTCCGCTCGCGGCTGCCGGCACGGTCGATCCAGAATCCCTTCGAGAACGGCGACTTCGTCTGGTGTCCGAGTGCGGCGTTCTCCCACAGCGCCGCATCGAGGAGGAGACCCTCCGCGTGCCGGTCCTGCGGGACGAAGCCGATGCCGGCTTCACGTCGGTGGCGCACGGATGCCTTCGTGATGTCGTCGCCCATCAGTCGGATGCGGCCACGAACCGGTTCGGTCGTCCCGATCAGGGCCTCGATCAGCTCGGCCTGACCATTGCCCTCGATGCCGGCCACGCCGAGGACTTCGCCTCGGTGCACCTTCAGGGACACGTCGCTCACGGCGGGCCGGCCGTCGTCGTCGAGCACCGTCACGCCGGTGACCTCGAGGGCCACCTCGTCGGTGACGGTCGACTCGGTGGTCTCGGGCGACGGGAGTTCGGAGCCGACCATCAGCTCGGCCAGGTCGGCGGCGGTGACCGAATCGGCGTCGACGGTGGTGACGGTCTTGCCACGTCGGATCACCGTGATCCGGTCGGAGATCTCGAGGACCTCCTGGAGCTTGTGGTCGATGAAGATGATCGTGGCCCCGCCGGCCTGGAGCTCGCGCAGGTTCCGGAACAGCTCTTCGACTTCTTGCGGGACGAGGACGGCCGTGGGTTCGTCGAGGATCAGGATCTTGGCGCCACGGAACAGCACCTTGATGATCTCGACACGCTGCTTCTCGCCGACCTCCAGCGTCTCGACGAGGTCGTTCGGATCGACCTTGAGCCCGTACGCCTCGCCGACCTCGCGCAGATGCCGTTCGGCCTCCGCCTGGTCGATGACGCCGTACTTCGAAGGTTCCGAGCCGAGGATCACGTTCTCGAGCACGGTCATCTGGTCGGCGAGCATGAAGTGCTGGTGCACCATGCCGATGCCCTGGTCGATCGCATCGGTGGGGGACGAGAAGTGGACCTCTTCCCCGTGGATCTTCATCACGCCCTCGTCGGCCGGTTGCATGCCGTAGAGGATCTTCATCAACGTCGACTTGCCCGCGCCGTTCTCGCCACAGATCGCATGGATCTCGCCGGGTTCGACGCGCAGATTGACGTCGTCGTTGGCGATGACGCCGGGGAATCGTTTCGTGATGCCGATGAGCTCGATCGCAGCCGTCATGCGGCGCCTCCTCCTGTCACACGCTCGTCACCCGGCTCGGTCGACCGGGTCGAAAAACGACGGAGCGGAGGCCGAACATAGTCGACCTCCGCTCCGTTCCTTGATTTTCGACGACCGGCGTCAGCCGGCGTCAGGCTGGATCAGCCGGCCGGGGTCGTGGGGACCTCGATCGTGCCGTCGATGATCTGGGCCTTGTAGTCCTCGATCGTCGCGATCTGGTCCTCGGTGAGGAAGTCACCCGACGTCGAGTAGCCGACACCGTCGACCGAGAGGTCGTAGACGGTGTTGCCGGCGGCGAAGGTGCCGTCCTGCTGGGCCTTGGTGATCTCGAACACGGCCGTGTCGACCCGCTTCAGCATCGAGGTGAGGATGTACTCCTGGACCTCGGGCGCAGCGGTGAGGTACTGGTCGCTGTCGACACCGATCGCCCACACCTTCGAGCCGGACGACTCGGACTGCTCGGCGGCGGCCTCGAAGAGACCGGCACCGGAACCGCCGGCTGCGTGGTAGATCACGTCGGCACCCTGGTCGTACATCGCGAGAGCGATCTCACGGGCACGGTCGGGGGCGGTGAAGCCGTCGAAGTCGGGGGCCTGGGTGATGTACTGCGAGATGACCGTGATCTCGGGATCGACGGCCTTGACGCCCTCGATGAACCCGGCCTCGAACTTCTCGATCAGGCCGAAGCCGCCGACGCCGCCGATGAAGCCCACGGTGCCGCTCTCGCTGTTGAGTGCCGCAGCGACACCCACGAGGAACGAACCCTGCTCTTCGGCGAAGGTCAGACCGGCGCAGTTGTCGCACACCGGCACGCCACCGTTGTCGAAGTCGAGCATCGCGTCGTCGACGACGGCGAAGTTGGTGTCGGGGTTCTCGGCCGAGACCGTCGCGACGTCGCCGGCGAAGAGGAAGCCGACGCCGATGACGAGGGCGCTCTGGTCGGCCTGGAGCTGGAGCAGCTCGGCGCGGTTCGAACCGTCGACGTTGGGCTCGGCCTCGGTGAAGGTGATGCCCAGTTCGCTCTCGGCACGGTCGATGCCTTCGGCGGCGGAGTCGTTGAACGACTGGTCGCCGCGGCCACCGATGTCGTAGGTGAGGCCGACGTTGAACGACTCACCGGCGGGCTCCTCCGACGGCTCCTCGGCGGGCTCTTCGGCGTCGTCGGCGGGCTCGTCGGCGGGCTCTTCGGCGTCGTCGGCGGGCTCCTCGGTCGGCTCGTCTGCCGGTTCGTCGGCGCTGTCGTCGTCGTCGCCACAGGCGGCGAGGACGAGCGAGGCGGCGAGACCGACTGCAAGCAGGCGCTTGCTCTTGATCATGTTCTCCCCCTTCTCGGGATGTGTGTGCTGGGTGTTCAGCTGGTTGTTCACGGGAACGGCGCAAGGTTACCCGCTGGTTCGGCCGCCTCGTGCCCACCGACACGAACCACCGCAGCGGCCGCCGCAG
>JBPEWX010000055.1:0-3097 GCA_052032235.1 Ilumatobacter sp.
CCGGATCACCCGCCCACGCGCACCGGCGACGGACCGGGCACTCATCGCAGCCGGGATCACGAGGGCGACACACCACCGCCCCGAGGTCCATCAGGCACTGGTTCCAGACCCAGGCGTCGCCCCGGGGGCAGTACTCGTCGGCGATCGCCTGGACCCGCTTCGGCGTCAACCGCTCCCCCTCCACCCGCGCATAGACACGGGCGATGTTCGTGTCGACCACGGCGGCATCGAGTTCGAACGCGAACGCCATCACCGCACGCGCCGTGTACTGGCCGATGCCGGGCAGAGCGAGCAACCCGGCCAGATCGCGCGGGAAGCCGCCGAGCTCGACCACCTGCTGCGCCGTGGCGTGCAGGTTGCGGGCGCGACGCGGGTAGCCGAGGCCCTGCCATTCCCGCAGCACGTCACCGAGCGCAGCGGAGGCGCAGGCCTCGGGCGTCGGGAATCGTTCGAGGAACGACTGCCACCTCGGGATCACACGCGCCACCTGGGTCTGTTGGAGCATGACCTCGCTCACCAGCACCGCCCAGGGGTCACGCGTGTGCCGCCACGGCAGGTCGCGCAATCTGGGCACGCCCCACGCGAGCACATCGCCCGTGAAGCCGCTCACTCCTTGCGGTTCCGTCGCCAGCGCCGGAACTTCTCCTGCTGCTCCTCGATCTTCTCCCGCGTCGACGGTGGTCGACGGATCAGCTCGCCGGTGTCGTCACGGGTCGGGAACCGCATCTGGAAGTCGATCTTCGATTCGCCGCGTCGCGTTTCCTCCTCGGCCAGGTCGCGCAGGCGGATCAGGCGGTCGCGTCGCTCGATCGACCACGGCCCGACACGGAGCGACAGGTACATGAGGCCGCCGAGCAGGATCGGGAAGAAGAACTGGGCGAATCGGTACGCGGCGACACCGAGGGTGGCGCGGCTGCGGGTGGCGCCGAAACCGACGAGCAATGCCACGTAGCTGGCGTCGACGTAGCCGAGCCCGCCGGGCGTGATCGGGATGGCCGCGAGCACGTTGGCGATGCCGAACGAGACGATGATCGCGTCGAGCGGCATCGTCGTGTTGAACGCACGGAGGAAGACCCAGAGCGCCGCCATGTCGAACATCCAGTTCAGTGCCGCCCAGAGCACGACACGTCCGAGGAGTTGCCGATCGGAGATCAGCTGGTCGAGCCGCTCGGCGAGACGGTGGAGCACGAGCGCCGCCTTGTCCTCGTCGATGTGGATCTTGCGGGCGATCCACCTCACCGCCCGCTCCGACCTCCCCTGGCCTTCCATCAGGCCGAACACCAACGTCGCCGCGAGGCCCATCACGATCACGCCGGCCAACGCCGCCGACGCGTAGATCGGGTTGACGCCGCGGATCAGGATCGAGACGACGAGGCCGCACCACAGGATCAGATTGAGCACGACCGCAGAGCCGAGACCGACCGTCGCCAGGGCGAACCCGGCGTCGGGGCCGGAGATGCCCGACAGGGTGAGCAGCCGATAGCCCAGCGCCGACGACGCGGCGTTGCCGCCCGGAACGATCGACGAGAGCGCGCGGGTACTCATCTGGATCCGGAAGAGCCGACCTCGGGAGATGTCGTGGCCCGCATCACCGAGCGCAGCCTTCATCAGGGGGGCGTAGCAGTAGAGCGCGATCAGTTCGAGCACCAGGCCGAGCACGAGCAGCGCCGGTTCGACTTGGCGGAGATCCTCGAGGGCATTCCGGAAGTCGGGGACCAGCGGGACGACGAAGTAGTAGATGACCGCCAGGAACAGCAGCAGCTTGAGCGTGAACCGGAACGGGCGGCGGGTCGGGGCGTCGCCCTGACGCGCCTCGTACTCGTCCGGGTCGACCCGCATCACCGAGTCCGAGTCGAACCCGGCGACCGGTTCGGTGACGTGCTCGTCGGCGCGAGCGTCCGGCTCGGCGGACGGCTCGGACGCAGCGGCGTCGGAAGCGGGGGTCGTCGGATCGGTCATCGGTGACTCACCGCCGCTGAGCAGGGCGGTCGCGCCAGGTTATGTCGACGGCGGGACGCTGCGGATGAGATCGGCGATCGGCCCGACGACGTGGCGGCGGTGCTCGGCCGGGGTCTTGCCCAGGTGGACGATCGTGAGTTCTCGGTCGGGGACGACGATGATGTACTGCCCTTCGTAGCCGTGAGCCGCGATCGAACCGGGGAACTCGGGCCACATCCACCAGTGACGGCCGTAGTCGAAGCCGGTCGGCAAATCGTCGGTGGGGTCGTGGGCGACGAAGGTGCGGCCGTGATCGGCCCACCCCTCGGGCAGGATCCGCTCGCCGTCCTCGGTGACACCGTCGTGCCGGTACAACTCGCCGAACCGGGCAAAGTCGCGCGCGGTGGCGTACACGTACGACGAGCCGACCCACGTGCCGACGCCGTCGAACTTCGGGATCGCACTGGTCATGCCGGTCGGGCCGAACAGGCGCTCCATCAGGAAGCGCTCCATGTGTTCCCGGTCGTGGCCGACGATGTCGCCGATGATGCGGGTGATGATGTTCGTCGTGCCCGACGAGTAGTTCCAGACCGTGCCGGGTTCGTGGTCGAGGGGGAGGCCGGCGGCATAGGCGGCGTGGTCGTGGGCGCCGTCGCCCCACAGCATCGCGATGCAGTTCGACTCCTCACCGTCGACGTAATCCTCGAGGAAGCGCAACCCGGGCCGCATCTCGAGCAGATCGAGGGTGGTGATCTCGGCCTTCGGGGTGCCGGCCCAGCCGGGGACCGGTGCGGGAGCGTCGAGATCGAGCAGACCGTCGCGGACGAGGATGCCGCATGCGGCGTGGGTCATCGACTTGGCGGTACTCCACGAGATGAGGGTCGACTCCGGGCCGATCTCGACCGCCGGTTGGAAGTCGTTCGCCGGCTGCACGCCGTACCGCTCCCCCACGACCTCACCCCGGTGGAGCACCACCATCGCGAGCGACACCCCCTGCTCCGGATCGCGCCCGAAGATCGCATCCACCTGCTCCTGCACCCTCATACCCGCGCACTGTAGACCCACGCCTCCCACCGGGTCAGGTGTCGTACGGAACGGCGACGAACCAACGGGTCGGGTGTCGTACGGAACGGCGACGAACCAACGGGTCGGGTGTCGG
>JBPEWX010000550.1:0-2523 GCA_052032235.1 Ilumatobacter sp.
GAACAGCTGCAGGCCGAGATCGACGCCGGCACCTGCACGGTGATCGACATCCGCGATGTCCGCGAGCGGTGGGACAAGGGGGCGATCCCCGGCGCCAAGTCGATGCCGCGCGGCATGCTCGAGTTCTGGTTCGATCCCGAGTCGCCGTATTACCGCGGCGACGTGGGGTTCGACGACCGGTACGTCCTCCATTGCGCGGGCGGCCAACGCTCGGCACTGGCCGCCAAGGTGCTCCAAGACCTCGGCTACACCAACGTCGCCCACCTCGAGGTCGGCTTCAACGGCTGGGCCGCCGCAGGCGGTGCCGTCGACGAGGTGCACCCGAACCCCAAGTACTTCCAGCGCTGACCGGCGCACCGCGACCGTCGGCGGGAACGGCGGCACGAACCCGACCGGGAGACCCGACATGACCTCGACCGACGCCGCCACGCCCGCGCCCTACCCGCCGGCACCGATCACCGACTTCGCCGGGCTCGTCGCCGTCATCACCGGCGGTGGCACCGGCATGGGACGCGAACTGACCCGGCAGCTCGCGGCGGCCGGCTGCGACGTGGCGATCTGCGATG
Source organism: Ilumatobacter sp. (assembly GCA_052032235.1). Taxonomy (GTDB): domain Bacteria; phylum Actinomycetota; class Acidimicrobiia; order Acidimicrobiales; family Ilumatobacteraceae; genus Ilumatobacter. The sequence continues at coordinate 567 of JBPEWX010000550.1, forward strand.
TCTCGGACGAGGCGATGGGCGAGACCGTCGAGCTCGCCTCGGCGGACGCTGAGTCGGCCGGTCGCGCCGGCGTGCGCCTGACCGCCTGCGTCGCCGACGTGTCGGACGCGGAGGCGATGAACGAGTTCGCCGCCCATGTCGCGAGCGAGTTCGACACCGAGTCGATCAATCTGCTGTTCAACAACGCCGGCATCTCCGGCGCATCGAGCATCGTCACCGCCACCCACGAGGACTGGGACCGCGTCTTCGCGGTGACCTTCGGCGGGGTGCTCAACGGGATGCGCTCGTTCCTGCCGATGCTGATGCGTGCCGAACGAGGTCACGTGATCAACACGAGCAGCGTCAACGGACTGTGGGCATGTCTCGGGCCCGCCGGATCACACAGCGCGTACAGCGCCGCCAAGTTCGCCGTTCGCGGCCTGACCGAGTCGATGCTCGTCGACTTCCGGATGAACGCACCGCACCTCACCGTGTCGGTCGTCATGCCCGGTCACATCGGCACGCAGATCGCCCGCAACTCGATGATCGCCGCCGGCTACGACCCGAAGAACATGTCCGACGACGCCGTCGCACAACTCCGCCAGCAGATCGAGGCATCGGGCATCGACCTGGGTGGCGCCTCCGACGAGGACATCCGCAACCTGATGCAGATGCGAGCCGAACTGTTCGAGACCGCGGCACCGACCACGGCCGGTGCGGCTGCGACCGTCATGCTCGACGCGGTGAAGAACAACACGTGGCGCGTCCTGATCGGCGACGATGCGGCGGCGCTCGACGACGCACTGCGTGCGCGGCCGACCGAGGTCTACACCGAGGCGTTCATGGCCGACCTCCAGGCGGACGGACACTTCACCGGTGGCGGATTGATCGACGGCTGACCCGTTCGGGTGACAGGGACTTTCCCCGGGGCCCCGACGTCGGCAACAATGGTGTAAACGCTTTCAGGCGCGCCCCTGCCCATGACCCAGCAACGCAGCAGTCCGCCCGCCTCGCGGGCCACGATCGAAGACGTCGCCGCTGCGGCGAACGTGTCGGTCGCCACGGTGTCGCGCGCCCTGCGCGGCCTCCCGAACGTCGCAGCGTCGACCCGCAGCCGCGTCGTCGAGGTGGCAGCCCAGCTGAACTACCAGGCCGACCCGGCCGCCCGTCGCCTCGCAACCGGACGATCACACGCGATCGCCGTGCTCGTGCCGTTCGTCAACACCTGGTACTGCGCCGAGGTGATGGCCGGCGTCGAGGCCGTCTGTGCCGAAGCCGGCTACGACATGGTCGTCATCGCGCTGCGCACCGAGAACGGTGACCGGCGTCCGATCGACGGCACCGAGGCACTGCACCGACGGGTGGACGGGATCGTCGTCGTCGACGTCGCGCTCGACCCCGCCGAACTCGACGAGATGATCAGCCGCGGGCTGTCGGTCGTGTCGATCGGGCCGCCGCTCCCCGGCTGCGCCTCGACCGGCATCGACGACGTCGCCGTCGGCCGGATGGCGACCGAGCATCTGCTCGGCCTCGGCCACCGCCGGATCGCGCTGATCGGCGACACCACCGACACCGTGTTCGGGTTCATGGTGCCGACGATGCGTCAGCAGGGATACGAGGCGGCTCTCACTGCCGCCGGCGTCGAACTCGACGACACCCTCGTCGTCGACGGCAGTTTCACGGTGCAGGGCGGCGCGGAGGCCTTCGACCAGTTGATGGCGCTCGACGACCCGCCGACGGCGATCTTCGCGATCGGCGACATCATGGCGCTCGGCGCGATGCAGCGGGCGCGCGAGCTCGGCATCGACATCCCGGGCGATCTCTCGATCGTCGGTGTGGACGATCAGCCGGTCGCCGAGGTGTTGGGGCTGACGACCGTGCACCAGGACGTCGCCGAGCACGGGGCTCGCGTCGCTCGCTGGCTCGTCGACTTGCTGAGCGACGACGACCACTCGGTCGAACGGTTCCTCGCACCGAT
>JBPEWX010000551.1:0-1709 GCA_052032235.1 Ilumatobacter sp.
TCGATGCGGGGCGACAACTCGTCGAGGTCGGCCAGCATCTGGTCGAGCTGCTGTCGGTACACGCCAGCTCGCTCGGCCGACTCGGGAGCGACACGATCGTCGTCGACGCATTCGACCGGGATCTTCGGCAGCCGTTCGGCCCACAGGTCGGCATGCCAGGCGTGGCGATGCGAACCGACCGCGAACCATCGCTGCAGCGCCGGATCGGGCTCGTCGGCGACCCATCCGCCGACCTGTCGGAACAGCGATCGGCTCCGGCTCGCGAGATCGGCGCACACGTCGACGAGGTCGACGATGCCGAGCGTGCCGGCCGATTCGGAGCCGGCGCTCACGAGGTCGCCCCGGCCTTCATCCACGCCGCCTCGGCGGCACCGATCTCGGTCGCAGGTGGGCCGTCGGCGACGTACTCGAGCAGCATCGCCCGGAACGGTCCCTCGACCTCGAGCTTGCCCAAGATCGCATTGACGCCCCAGACCACCCGGTCGAGGATGACGAAGCTCGGCGGCATGTTGAGCACCTCGATCACCGGCGCGTTCGGCCCCTTGACGTCCATCACCCGGCCGAGCGTGTCGATCATCCACTCACGGGAGAACCGGAACTCGTCGACGAGGTATGGACGGTACGGGCTGCTCACGTAGTCGAAGATCAGCTGCGGGTCGAGGCCGTGCCCGGCGCGCAGGAAACCGCTGTCTTCCATCGCCGCGCACACCAGCTCGGGGTCCCGGTCGATCACCACGGCGTCGAGCGTCGGTCGCAGCGACTCCCACTCGCCCGGCTGCCAACGCTTGACGAGACCGAAGTCGAGGAACGTCACGCTGCCGTCGTGGTGGAACTTGTAGTTGCCGGGATGCGGGTCGCCGTTGAAGATGCCGTGCCGGTTCACCGCATGTTGCGCGAATCGCCAGAGCACCTCGCCGACACGCTGCTTGGTGTCCCGCGAGCCCTCCCGCATCAACTGGTCGAACGACATGCCGTCGACCCATTCGGTGGTGAGGATCCGGTCGGTCGAGCACGACGGCACCAGGGTCGGGATCCGAGCCCACGGATGGTTGGCGAACACCTCGGCGAACGTCAGCAGGTTCTGGGCCTCGAGCCGGTAGTCGAGTTCCTCGCGCATCCGCATCCGGAGTTCGTCGACGAGGCCTTTCGCATCGAGTCCTTTCAGCATCAACGACGAGAACATGCCGTACATCACCTCGGCCGCGTCGAGGTCGTGCTCGATGGCCTCGTGCACGCCGGGATACTGCACCTTGACGGCGACGTCGCGACCGTCGTGGGTGACCGCACGGTGCACCTGCCCGATGCTCGCCGCCGCGACCGGTCGGTCGGTCCAGTCGAGGAAGACCTGTTCGGGTGGGCCGCCGAGGTCGGCCTCGACCACCCTGGCGGCGAGCGTCGGTGACATCGGCTCACCGTCGGACTGCAGGGTGGCCAGTGCGGACTGGGCCTCGTCCGGCAGGCTCTCGAGGATGAAGCTGATCATCTGACCGGCCTTCATCAGCACACCCTTCATCTGGCCGAGTTCACGTGCGACGTCCTCGGCGGTCCGGATCGCGAACTCCTGGTCGAGCTGCGCCCGGCGATCGTCGGCGCTGCCGAGCCCACGCGCCTTGGCGATCGCGAACCGCGCCGAGTTGCGAGCCGACAGGCGCCACACCCGCAGGGTGCGTCCGGCGCGTGCGACCGCCGGTGGCGGATCGTCGGCCCGG
>JBPEWX010000552.1:0-4361 GCA_052032235.1 Ilumatobacter sp.
CGACGGCGCTCAAGGCCTTCCAGAAGGCCAAGGGGCTGTCGCAGTCGGGCAGTGTCGATGCGTCGACGGCAGCGGCGCTCGCCGCGGTGTCGGGCGGCGCCGCGGCCGAGCCCGCTGCCGAGCCGGCGGCCCAGCCGGCCGCCGGGAGCAGCTCGGTCGCCGGGCTGAAGATCGGCAGTCGCGGCGATGCCGTGAAACAACTGCAGCAGGGCCTCATGAACCTCGGGTTCACCGTCGTCGGCGGCGCCGACGGTATCTACGGCGTCCTCACCGCGAACGCGGTGAAGTCGTTCCAGAACGCCAACGGCCTGGCCACGAGCGGCTCGGTCGACGACGCCACGGCCAAGGCCTTCACCTCGGCGACGAGTGGAGGCGGCAACGACGGCGGATCCGACGACCACGACCCCACGGTCACGTCGCCGTTCGTCGGCCTCCAGTACGGCTCGCTCGGCGCTGACGTCAAGGGCTTGCAGCAGGCCCTGATCGACGCCGGGTTCACGGTCTACGGCGGTGCCGACGGGGTCTACGGCACCCACACGGTCACCGCAGTGAAGCAGTTCCAGGCCAAGCACGGGCTCTCACAGTCCGGCAAGGTCGACCAGGCGACCGCCAACGCGCTCGCCTCGGGCAATCCGTCCGGCAACAGCGGCAACGCCTCGATCGTCGGTCTCAAAGCCGGCACCCTCGGCAACACCGTCAAGCAGCTCCAGCAGGCCTTGCTCGACGCCGGTGTCACCGTGCGGGGCGGCGCCGACGGCATCTTCGGCCCGGCCACGGCCGAGGCACTGAAGTCGTTCCAGACCTCACAGGGGCTCCCGGCGACCGGCGTCGTCGACCAGGCGACCGCCGAGGCGCTCGCCGATCCGAAGGCCCCCTCCTCCCCCACGACCGGTTCGAGTGACGGCTTCGCCGTCTACGGCGAGCGCGGATCTCGCGTGGTCGACCTGCAGAAGGCACTCCTGAACGCGGGCATCTCGTTCGCCGGCGGTGCCGACGGTGCGTTCGGCAGCGCGACCGCCGGGGCGATCATGTCGTTCCAGCGGGCGAACGGTCTGTCGGTCACGGGCAAGGTCGACGACGCGACGGCCAAGGCGCTCGGTCTCACCGCCGCTCCGAAGCCGACGACGCCCGAGCCGGCGACGGTGAAGCTCGACGCCTTCCCGGTCCAGGGCCCGTGCGGCTTCGGCGACAGCTACGGGTATCCCCGCAGTGGCGGCCGCACCCACGAAGGCATCGACGTGATCGCCAAGGAGGGCAACGAGCTGTACGCCGTCGCCGACGGCAAGATCACCAAGGTGTACTCGGACTACCCCGGCTCGCTCGCCGGCAACGGCATCCGGCTCACCCGCTCCGACGGCTCGAACACGTATTACTTCTACGCCCACATGAGCGAACTCGCCGAAGGCATCGAGCTCGGTGTGCCCGTCAAGGCCGGCCAGCTCGTCGGATACGTCGGGAACACCGGCAACTCGGGAACCCCGCACCTGCACTTCGAAGCGCACCCCAACGGCGGAGCATCGGTCAACCCGTACCAGGCGTTGAAGGCCATCGACGGCTGCAGCAACACCGCATCGCGCGCCTGACCGGATCGGGCCCTACCCTGCCCGGATGCCGATCATCGACATCCAGCTGAGCGCGGCGACGACCGACTGGCCGACCCTGCGCACGGCGGCACGCGAGGCCGAACAGCGCGGCTACGGCGCGATCTGGGTGCTCGATCATCTCGCCGGCCTGCCGCTCGGCGGCCACACGATGATCGAGGCGTTCACCCTGCTCGGCGCGCTGTCGCAGACCACCGAGCGGATCGAACTGGGCACGATGGTCGCGAACGTCTGGAACCGTCAGCCGGGCACCCTGGTGACCGCGATGGCCGGGGTGGCCACCCTCGCCGATCGACAGGTGCACCTCGGTCTCGGGGCGGGCGCCGCACCCGGCACCGCCTGGGCCGTCGAGCACGACCTCGTCGCGACCGAGCTGGCCGCCGACCTGACCGAGCGGCATGCCCGAGTCGAACACGTCCTCGACCTCATCGACGACCAGTGGGACGAGGGTCGGGACGATCGCTGGGCGACGTTCCCGCTCCCCCGTCCGCGCCCGACCACCCTGATCGGCGTGAACAGCCCCGAACTCGCCCGGCTGGCGGCCCGCCGAGCCGACGGCGTCAACGTGCTCTGGTACCACCCGCGCAAGGCGGCGTTCATCGAGGCCTACGAATCCGCCGTCGGCGACCGGCCCTTCCTGCGCACCGTGTACACGACCTACTCCCCCGATCTCCTCGATCCCGGACACCCCGACCGGCTCGAGATGGCCGAGTTCGGCTTCGACCGGATCGTCCTGGCCGTGCTCGACGGGATCGAGTCGTTCCTCGACGACGAAGTCGGCCCGGTGGGCTGACCGGCGACCCGACGGCGTGGAGCCGACCGGGTCGACCGCGCGCCGTCGGCGCGCGGTGTAGCGTGCAGGTCGTCGCTGACCCCCACCGGGAGAGTCGTCACCGCAGCCGGCGGTGCCGGCGCCGAAGGAGCAACCGCCCCGGAATCTCTCAGGCCAACGGACCGGAGGGGCGAGACGACGCTGGAAAGCAGGTGTTCGCCACCTCGCCGACGGTGCAAGCCCCCGGGTGAAGCTCTCAGGCACGATGACAGCGTGGGGTCGACAATCCGACGACGAGGAGCCCCATGTCGACCTTCCACGACCTCACCGAGAACTTCGCCGGCCGACACATCGGCCCGCGTCCCGACGACCTGACGGCCATGCTCGACGCGATCGGCGTCGACAGCGTCGAACAGCTGATCGACGAGACGGTGCCGGCATCGATCCGCGACGATGCGCTCGACCTGCCGGCCGCGCTCGGCGAAGGCGAGGCGCTCGCTCGTCTCCGCTCGTACGCCGACCGCAACCAGGTCGTCACGAGCCTGATCGGGCTCGGCTACGCCGACACCGTGGTGCCGCCCGTCGTGCTCCGCAACGTCCTCGAGAACCCGGCCTGGTACACCGCATACACCCCGTACCAGCCCGAGATCAGCCAGGGGCGCCTGGAGACGCTGGTCAATTATCAGACGATGGTGTGCGACCTCACCGGGCTCGATCTGGCCAACTCGTCGCTCCTCGACGAGGCGACCGCGGCAGCCGAGGCGATGGCGCTCGCCCGTCGCACCGTGCGCGGCGACCGCAGCACCTTCTTCGTCCACCACGACGTGCACCCGCAGACGTTGGCGGTCCTGGCGACGCGAGCCGAACCGTCCGGCGTCCGCCTCCTGGTCGGTGACGTCGACGAACTCGACGGCGATGGTGTGGCCGACGATCTGTTCGGTGCCCTGTTCAGCTACCCGACCTCCACCGGCGCGGTCACCGACTGGTCGGCGTCGATCGAGCGGGTCCACGAGCTCGGCGGTCTGGCCGTGGTCGCGACCGATCTGCTCGCGTGTGTGCTCCTGCGCTCCCCCGGCGAGCTCGGTGCCGACGTCGCGATCGGTTCGGCGCAGCGGTTCGGCGTGCCACTCGGTTTCGGAGGTCCCCACGCCGGTTTCATGGCGGTCAAGTCGTCGGCGGCGCGGTCTCTGCCGGGTCGTCTCGTCGGCGTCAGCACCGACACCGGCGGTCGCCCGGCGCTCCGGCTGGCGCTCCAGACACGCGAACAGCACATCCGCCGTGAGAAGGCGACGTCGAACATCTGCACGGCTCAGGTGCTCCTGGCCAACATGGCCGGGTTGTACGCGTCGTGGCACGGCCCCGAGGGGCTGCGTCGTATCGCCACCCGCGTCCACGGTCTGACCGTCGTCGCGGCCGAGGCACTCCGCGACGCCGGCAGGGCGGTACGTCACGACACCTGGTTCGACACCGTCACCGTCGACCTCGCCGACGAGTGCGCCGCCGACGCCGTCGTCGCCGCTGCGCTCGACCACGGGCTGAACCTGCGACGGGTCGGTGTCGCCGCGGTCGGTTTCACGCTCGACGAGACGACCACGCCCGACGTCGTCGAGCGACTGCTGGCGTCGTTCGGCATCGACCGGACCGACGTCGCCGACGTCGACCTCGCCGGCGCGATTCCGACCGGCCTGGAGCGCACCGCTCCCCTGCTCCCCCAGGCAGCGTTCAACTCGTACCACAGCGAGCACGAGATGCTCCGCTACCTGCGTCGTCTCGCCGACCGCGACCTGGCCCTCGACCGGACGATGATCCCGCTGGGGTCGTGCACCATGAAGCTCAACGCCACGAGCGAGATGGAGCCGATCACGTGGCCGGAGTTCGCCTCGATCCATCCGGCTGCGCCCGCCGACCAGACCGTCGGCTACCGGGAGATGATCGCCGAACTCGAGGAGTGGCTGGCCGAGATCACCGGCTACGCGGCGGTGTCGGTG
>JBPEWX010000553.1:0-1557 GCA_052032235.1 Ilumatobacter sp.
GCTCGGCCTCGTCACCGTTGACGATCTCGAACCGAACCGAATCCGACAGACCACCGACCGCGATGTCCGGGTACGGGATCTCCGTGGTGGAGCCGTCGGCGACGTCGACGACCAGCAAGTCGTCCTCCGGCGCGACCGGCTTCGTCCACGTCGTGCCGAGGAGGACGAGGTGCTCGTCGACATCGGCGACGTAGGCGTCACCGAACCTGGTCGGCGTTCCGATGTCGAGACCGGAGGCCAGATCGATCGTGTGGACGAACGTGTCGACGACGTCGCCGTCGACGAGCGTCGACACGAGCGTGAGGGCGACACCGTCGTCGGGCACGATCAATCCGTCGGTGCCACCGGTCTGCATGCAGCGACGCCAGCGAACGCTGCCGTCGGCGTCGATGACGGCGGCGACCGTCGCGTACCCCGTCGAGCCGAGGAAACCCTCGAGTACCAGCGCCACACCGCCCGGGACGACCGCGGCCCGAACGACGGGAGGCTCGGGACCGTTGGCGGTGTCGACGGTAGGGATCCCGATGTCGAGGTTCGGTCGAGCGGCGAGCGTCGAGAACTCCGTGAGCACCTCGTCGACCGTGGACGGCGGCTCACCGTCGCCGAATCGTTCGGTGCAGTCGGGGTTCCACGGCGTCTCGACCGCGGACGGTACCGCCGTCGTCGGGGTGGGGAGGGCCACCGTGGTCGGCGGAGCGGTCGGCGACGTGGCGATCACCTCGGTCGTGACGGGCACCGTGTCGGCGGCGGCGACCGTCGTCTGCGGGGTGGTCGACTCGGGTGCCGACGGTTCGGTACCGGGTGGCGGGATCGTGTCGGCGGGGGTGGCCGAGGTCGAGGCACCGTCGTCACCCGAGCGGACCGAGATCGCCACGGCGGCGACGGCGACGAGTCCGGCGGCCGCCGCAGCCACCAGCCAGGTCGTCGCCGACCGACGCGTGCTCACCGGTGACGGCGGACCTGATTCGGCACCGGGTTCCGGGTCGTGCTGATCGCTCATCGGACGCATTCCATCACGCCGGGCCGGGTCGGCACGGGCCGATTTCGTGTCGGGTCAGTCGGCTCGTTGGACGTCGATGTCGCCGCTGACCGATTTGACCGTCAACCGCACGAGGCGTCGAGCGCGTTCGTCGTCCTGGCCGGTGTCGCGGCGGGGTTCGGGGAGACGGGTCGTCCCCGTGAAGGTGGTGAGCTCGGGACAGACCCGAATCCCGGTGGGCAGGCCGATCCGCACGTCACCGGAGATCGTGCGAAGTTCGAGTTCGGTGCCCTCGGCCCGTCGGATCCGGACGTCGCCCGAGGTCGATCCGATCGCCAGGTCGCCGGTGACGTCGCCGACTCGGACGTCGCCGGACGTGGTGGTGATCTCGACCCGGCCGCCGACATCGCCGAGGTCGACGTCGCCCGACACGGTGGTGACCTCGACGTCCCCGTCGACGCCGAGACAGCGCAGATCACCGGACGCGGTCGACATCGTGAGCGATTCGCAGCGGCCGAGGTGTCGCAGGTCGCCCGACGCCGACGCGACCGACAACGCGCCGAGGTCACCGTCGACGC
>JBPEWX010000554.1:0-2839 GCA_052032235.1 Ilumatobacter sp.
GATCGTCATGGCGACGACGCCCGCCGTCACGGCCGTCGCATCGGTGCTGTTCCTCGGCGATCACCTCACGAAGTGGAAGACGATCGCCATCGCGCTCGCGGTCACCGGCGTCGTGATCGTGAACCTCTTCGGTTCGACCGGCAGCGACTCGGGTGATCTCGTGGTCGTCGGGTCGCTGCTCGTGTTCGCCGCCGTCTGTTGCGAGGCGACCTACACCCTCGTCGGGATGCAGCTCTCCACCGATCTCGACCCGATGAGCCTCACCCTGCTCGCTGCGGTTGTCGCGATCGTGGCGTTCTCGCCGCTCGCGATCTGGGATCTGATCGGGTTCGACTGGACGGAGCCGTCGACGTCGGAGTGGCTCGGTGCCCTCTGGTGGGGCGCCGGCACCATGGCACTCGGATCGGTGCTCTGGTTCATGGGCAACCGTGACGTCAGCGGGACGACGGCGTCGGTGTTCATGGGCGTCATGCCGATCAGCGCACTCGTGCTCTCGTACGTCCTGCTCGGTGAACCGTTCGAATGGATCCACGTGATCGGCATGGCGACGGTGCTCGCCGGACTGGTGATCACCTCCGTGGCGGGCGACGGCCACGGTCACTGACGGGGTCGCGTCGTCAGCCGTCGTTGTCTACGCTGCGCGCATGTCGCAGCAACCGGACCGACCGTCGTGGGCGTCGACGGCGCTGACGCTGTCGCTCGTCGGCGGGTTCGTCGTCGGATTGGCCACGGTCCTGCTGGCGATCGGTCGCGGCATCGGCTGCTCGATGGAGGACGACTGCGGGAGCTCGAGCTGGCTGCTCGTGCTCGCACTACTCGCCGTGATGGCGATCGTCGCCCCGTTCGTCGGGTTCGGTGCGTTGACCGGACGCACTGGCAGCGAGGCGCGTTGGATCGTGATCTCGATGGTCGGCCCGACCCTCATGTGGGTCGTGGCCTTCGTGGTGATCGCCGCCTGACCTGCGCTGCCGCCGGCGGATGCGGTCAGTCGAACAGGTCGGGGTCGGTGCGCTGGATCTCGTCCCACATCGGCTGGAACTGGTACCAGCCGACGGCGTGACTGCCCGTCTCGTTGAACGTGTAGCGGGCGTACTCGTCGCGGATCTCGTGCGGGGTGCCGGCGGCCATCGCCATCAGCTGGGCCTGGCACGAGCGCTCCATCGTGACGAACCACCAGCACGCCTCGTCGACCGTCGTTCCGACGGTGAACAGACCGTGGTTCTGGTGGATCGCGGCCTTGCCGTCGCCGAACTTCGACGCGAACTCCTTGCCGGCTTCGACCTCGAACACGACGGCACCGCCCTGTTCGGCGATGACGACGTGATCGTCGTAGAAGGCGCAGGCGTCCTGGGTGAGCGGGGCGAGCGGGATGCCGAGCGAGCTGAACGACTTGCCGTACGGCGAGTGCGAGTGGGCAGCGGCGACGACGTCGGGGCGCGCCTGGTGGATCGCTGCGTGCAGCACGTAGGCGGCACGGTTGACGTGGTGGCCGCCGTAGACGACGTTGCCCTCGTGATCGCACAGGATCAGGTCGGAGACCCGCATGTGGCGGAAGCTGACACCGAGCGGGTTCACCCAGAACATGTCGGGATACTCGGGGTCGCGCACGGTGATGTGTCCGGCCACGCCCTCGCTGAAGCCGAACTTGCCGAAGATGCGCAGCGCGCCGGCGAGCTTCTGCTTGCGGTGCAGACGCTCCTCCTCGACCGTGTCGAACTCGGGCGGCGTGCGGAAGTACAGGTCGGTCTTCGGGGTGAGCGGAACCCCATCGATCGTGCGGACGGATTCGTCGGTCATCGCCATGAACCGAGCGTACCGAGCCGGTCAGCCGTTGGCGAGACCGAGCCGCGACGTGATGGCGTCGTAGACGTCGTCTTTCGATCGGGTGGCGTCGATCTCGACGAGTTGTTCCTTGGCGGCGAACAGCTCGAGCGCCGGCTCGGTCCGCTCGTGGTAGTCGCGGAGCCGTTGGGCCAGTGCTTCGGGTGTGTCGTCGTTCCGTGCCACGAGCTGACCGCCGCAGACGTCGCAGCGACCGTCGACTTCGGGGCGGTGCGACATGAGGTTGTAGTCGAGGCCGCACTCGGAGCAGACGCGGCGGGCCATGATCCTCGCCTCGACCTCGGCGTCGGGCATCACGAGGTGGATCACGGCGTCGATGTCGTAGCGCTCGAGGAAGAACTCGGCCTGGCCGACCGTGCGCGGAAAGCCGTCGATGACGAATCCGTAGTTCCAGTCGTGTGCCTCGAGCCGGTCGCGGACGACCTGCTCGACGACGTCGTCGCCCACCAGTTCGCCGGCGCCGATGTCGCGTCTCACCCTGGCTCCGAGCTTGGTGTGGTGCTGCACGTTCCAGCGGAAGATGTCGCCGACCTCGATGTGCTCCAACTCGAAGTCGGCGGCGAGCCGGCGGGCTTGGGTGCCCTTGCCGCTGCCCTGCACCCCCATGATCACGTACTTGCGCACGACGTCATGTTGGCACGCCCGTGCGCTCGCCCCGACCGGCGGTCAGGAGCGTTCGGCGGTCACGACTTCGGCAGCGGCGTCGCCGAACGCTTCGACGAGGAGGAACGGCTCGTCGTTGTACGGCTTGCGCCGGAGCGTGGCTTTCAGCATCGTGGCCGACACGAGATGGCGCCCGTCGGGGAACTCGAGGTGGATCACACGGTTGGACAGGCCGTATCCCTTGGCGTCGAACCAGTGGAGCCGGATGCCGTCACGGTCGATCGCCTCGATCAGGGCGCCGGGCGTCGGTCGGATCGACGTCTGCTTCGGCTTGTGGAACAGGAGTCGGCGATCGGTGACGGTGAGCCAGGAAGCCAGCAGGTCGGCGCGGAGC
>JBPEWX010000555.1:0-3831 GCA_052032235.1 Ilumatobacter sp.
CGTCATCGACGGCCCGCAGAGCGTCGTGTTCCAGCAGGGCCACAATCGCCTCCACAGCGCTCGTGGCGCCATGGCCTTCCTGGTCGGTGTGCGGTGAGCAAGGTCCAGCGCCAACAGACGATCGCCCGGCTCATCGAACAGCAGCAGGTGTCGAGCCAGCCACAACTCGTGGAGCTCCTCGCCAGCGAAGGCATCGCTGCGACGCAGGCCACCGTGTCGCGAGATCTCCACGATCTCGGAGCCGTCAAGGTCCGGGTCCCCGGCGGTCACAGCGTCTACGCGGTCCCCGAGTTCGCGCCCGAACGGGTGGCGCCACTCGACCAGCTCCGACGCGTGATGGGGGAATGGGTCGCCGAGGTGAACCATTCGGCCAACCTCGTCATCGTGCGCACACCGCCCGGTTGCGCCCACGTCGTCGCCTCGGCGCTCGATCGCAGCGGCATCGACGGGCTGATGGGTACGGTGGCGGGCGACGACACGATGATGTGCGTCGCGACCGAAGCGGTCGGCGGCGCCCAGCTCGCAGCGAACTTGCGCGAGCTCGCAGGAATCGAGGCAGGTTGATGAGCGACGAGAACACCGGATCCACCCTCTGGCACGGCCGATTCGAGGGCGGTCCCGACGAGGCCCTGATGGCCTACAACGCGAGCCTCTCGTACGACCAACGCATGTGGCGGGACGACATCGCCGGTTCCCGCGCCCACGTGCGCGGTCTCGCCCGGGTCGGCCTGCTCGATCAGTCCGAGTGTGACAGCGTGCTCGTCGCGCTCGACACCGTCGAAGCCGAGATGGCGCAGGGTCGCTTCGAGTACCTGCCGTCCGACGAGGACATCCACACCGCCGTCGAGCGGCGCGTCACCGAACTCGCCGGAGCCGCCGGCGCCAAACTGCACACGGGGCGCAGTCGGAACGACCAGGTCGCCACCGATCTCCGGCTCTGGTGCAAGCGCGAACTCGCCGAGGTCGCCCGCGGTCTGTTCGACCTCCAGCACGTGCTCCTCACCCGCGCCCTCGAGGCCGACGGTGCCTACCTGCCGGGCTACACCCACCTCCAGCGGGCGCAGCCGGTCCTGCTGGCGCACCACCTGCTCGCCCACGGCTGGGCGCTCGGCCGAGACGTCGACCGGCTCCTCGCCACCGTCGACCGTCTCGACGTGTCGCCGCTCGGCGCCGGCGCGCTGGCCGGCACGTCGCTCCCGATCGACCCGGCCGGCAACGCCGCCGATCTGGGGTTCTCCCGAGCGTTCGAGAACTCGCTCGACGCCGTCAGCGACCGCGATTTCGTCGCCGAGGCACTGTTCGACCTCGCCCTCGTCGGCGTGCACCTGAGCCGGATGGGAGAGGAGTGGGTGCTCTGGACCAGCGAGGAGTTCGGGTTCGCCGTCCTCGACGATGCGTTCGCGACCGGTTCGTCGATGCTGCCGCAGAAGAAGAATCCCGACATCGCCGAACTCGCACGCGGGAAGGCGGGACGTCTGATCGGCAATCTCACGGCCCTGTTGGCGACCCTCAAGGGCCTCCCGTTGGCGTACAACAAGGATCTCCAGGAGGACAAGGAGGGCCTGTTCGACTCCGTCGATCAGGTCAACCTCGCGGTCGCTGCGCTCACCGGCATGATCGCAACCGCCACGTTCGTCCCCGAGAAGATGCAGGCCGCCGCCGACGCCGAGACGACGGCCGCCACCGACCTCGCCGAGTTCCTGGTGCGTGCCGGTGTGCCGTTCCGCGACGCCCACGCGATCGTGGGCCAACACGTGCGGGCTGCCCTCGCCGGTCAGGGGTCGCTGGCCGACCTCGTGGCCGCCGACGAACGACTCGGACCCGACGCTGCGGCGCTCGTTCGTCCCGGCGTCGGCGTCGAGATGCGCTCGTCGCCCGGTGCTGCCGGGCCCAAGGCGCTCGACGCCCAGATCGACCTGTATCGCGCGATGCTCGACCGCGAACGCGCCCAGTTCGCCGACTGATGGATCGCCGCCTGCTCGGCGAGGTGATCGTCACGCTGCTGGTCATCATGGACCCGCCGGGCAACGTGCCGATCTTCCTCGCCGTCACCCGGCGGCTCGACGACAAGGAGCGGCACAAGGCCGCGGCCCTCGCGGTCGGCACCGCGTTCGTCATCATCGTCGGGTTCGCCGTCGCCGGGCAGCAGATCCTCGACTACCTCCACGTGTCGGTGCCGGCCCTGCAAGGAGCGGGCGGGTTGCTGCTCTTGCTGGTCGCTCTGCAGTTGCTCACGGGAAAGGAGTCGGATGCGCTCGAGGCGTCGCCCGAACAGCGCATGTCGATCGCCATGGTGCCGCTCGGCACCCCGCTGCTCGCCGGGCCGGGCGTGATCGTCGCCACGATCGTGTTCGTCGGCGAGTCGGACGGCATCGAGGAGATCGGCGCGATCTACCTCGGCATCGTCATCACGCTGGCGATCGTGTTCCTCGCGTTGCGCTTCGCCGGGATCCTCAACCGCATCGTGCGGCCCGCCGGCGTCCTCCTGCTGTCGCGCGTCGCCGGCATCCTGCTGGCCGCGATCGCCGTCCAGATGATCGCCGACTCCGTCATCGCGTTCGCACGTCAGGTCTGATGGCGCTCCGCCGAGTTCCCCGGTCCCTCCTCGACGGCGACGCCCCCGACGTCGCCCCGATGCTGCTCAACAAGCTGCTGGTCCACGGTGAGTGCATCGGACGCATCACCGAGGTGGAGGCATACCGCGAGGACGATCCGGCGAGCCACACGTACCGGGGCGAGACGCCTCGCAACGCCGTGATGTTCGGCCCGTCCGGGCACCTGTACGTGTACTTCACCTACGGGATGCACTACTGCGCCAACGTGGTCACGGGGCCGCCGGGGCACGGTGCCGCCGTGCTCCTCCGGGCGGTCGAACCGATCGCCGGCGTCGACCTGATGCGCGAGCGGCGGCAGGGACGGGCTGCCCTCGCCGACGGGCCCGCCAAGCTGTGCCAGGCGTTCGCGATCGGGCCCGAACACAACGGCGTCGACGTGTGTCGGGGGAGCGGCGTCGGACTGTTCGACGACGGCGTCCCCCCGCCCGACCGCCCGCTCGTCGGTCCGAGGATCGGTATCTCCAAGGCGATCGACGTCCCGTGGAGGTTCCGCACCCCGTGAGGCGCGCTCGTCGAGCGCGTCGTGCGGGCCATACTGGCCCGATGCGCCGCCTGATCACGGCAGCGATCACCGCCACACTCGCGTTCGGCGGTGTTGCGCTGGCCGCATCGTCGAGCAACACCGCGACCGTGTCCGACACGGCCGAGCGTGTCGGGCCCGTCGAGCGACCGGTCCTGCTCGTGAGCGACTCGGCGTGGCTCGGCATCAAGACGTACGGCGCAAAGGACGCGTTCCGAGGCGTCGACCACGTGATGGATCTCGCATCGTGTCGCCGACGTGTCACGGGCTCGTGTCGCAACTACGACGGTCACGTCCCGATCACGCTGGACGCCGAACTCGCCGTCCACGGCGGGCACTTCCACACCCTGGTCGTGGCGACCGGGTACAACGACTCCGACCACAACTTCCGCGCCGACGTCGACACGATCGTCCGTCGGGCGAGGTCGCTCGGCTACGAGCGCATCGTGTGGGTCACGTTGCGCGCCAACGTCTCGTACAACTCGCCCGACGACTACGGATTCGACCAGGTGTTCCGGAACAACAACGCCGCACTGCGCGAGATCGTCGACGACGGCACCTATCCCGAGATCGTCATCGCCGACTGGGCGACCTACGCCCACGACCGGCCCGAGTGGTTCGCGAACGACGGCATCCACCTCCGCACCGCCGGCCCCTGGGCGGCGGCCGACTACGTGTCGCGCAAGCTCGCTCACC
>JBPEWX010000556.1:0-2643 GCA_052032235.1 Ilumatobacter sp.
GCCGGCCAGAACGCCGACGACGACCACCGGCGTGCCGTCCCCGGTGACGTGCTCACGTACACGATCACCGTCACGAACACCGGCACGTCGGCCGCCTACGAGGCGACCGTGACCGATGTCGTCACCGACGACACGTGGGCCTTCGTCGACACCACCGTCGCCGCCGGCGTCACCAACACCGACAGCGACCCGGTCGGTGGACTCGAATGGACCATCGACGGTCCGATCGCGCCGAACGCCTCGGTCGTCATCACCTACACGCTCACCGTGCCAGACACCTACGACTCGTCGAACGAGATCGTCGCCGGGCCCGAGCAGGTCAACACCGCCGACATTCCGAGCTACTGGGCCGTCGACGAGACGACCCGCACGGCCAACCCCGATCGTGACTTCCGCGAGTACGACGATGTCGTCGAGGACGTCGTCGAGATCGAACTCGACCTCGCCTCGATCGGCGACTTCGTCTGGTTCGCCGTCAACGACGACGGCATCCAGGACCCGGGCGAGCCGGTGCTCGCCGACGTGACCGTCACCGTCACGTACCACGGCCCCGACGGCGTGCTCGGCGGCATCGACGACGAGGTCTTCGTCGTCGAGACCGACGAGAACGGTCTGTACCTGGTCGAGAACCTCCCCGGCGGCCAGTACACCGTCGACGTCGACGAAGCCGACCCCGACTTCCTCGCCGGCCTTGCGCCGAGCTACGACCTCGACGGCGGCACCGCGAGCCCGAACGGCGTCTGGACCGGCAGCCTGGGCGAAGACCAGGACCGTCGCGACGTCGACTTCGGCTACACCGGCACCGGCAGGATCGGCGACACGATCTGGCTCGACCAGGATCTCGACGGCGTCCAGGACGCCGGTGAGGCGGGTCTGTCCGGTGTCGACGTCACCGTCACCTGGCACGGCCCCGACGGCGTGCTCGGCGGCGCCGACGACATCGTCTACGACACGACGACCGACGAGAACGGCAACTACCTCGTCGAGGATCTGCCGGCCGGTGCGTACACGGTCACCGTCGACACCGACGACATCCCGGCGGACTACGTCAACGTCAGTGACCCCGACACCGCGAATCCCGGCGACAGCACGAGCACGTTGCTGCTCGGCCCGGGCGCGTCCGACCTCGACCAGGACTTCGGCTACGCCGGCAACGGCTCGATCGGCGACACGATCTGGCTCGACACGAACGGTGACGGCGTCCAGGACGTCGGCGAGACCGGCCTGTCCGGCGTCGTCGTCGAGATCGTCCACGGTGGCCCCGACGGCATCATCGGCAACGCCGACGACTCGCTGTTCACCGCGACCACCGACGAGAACGGCAACTACCTCGTCGAGAACCTCCCGTACGGACCGTACGAGGTCACCGTCACCGGCGCCATCACGGCGCTCGACAACACCGGCGACCCCGACGGCGGCAGCGACGACACCTCGCTGACCGCACTCACCCCGGCCGAACCGAACGATCTCGATCAGGACTTCGGCTACCAGGGCACCTCGGTGCTCGGCGACCGTGTCTGGCTCGACCTGAACCGCGACGGCGTCCAAGACGCCGGTGAGCCCGGACTGGCCGGCATCACGGTCACCGCCACCGGCCCGAACGACGCCGTCATCGTCACGACGACCGACGACGCCGGCAACTACCTGTTCCCGAACATCTTCGACGGCGAGTGGACCGTCACGGTCGACGCCGGCACCCTGCCCGATGGCCTGGAGCCGACGGGCGACGACGACGGCCTGGGCACGCCGAACGAGTCCACGACCGATCTCGTGACGAGCGATCTCGACCAGGACTTCGGGTACGCCGGACCTGGCCGGATCGGTGACACCGTCTGGCTCGACCTCGACGGCAACGGCACGATCAACGGCGACGAGGCCGGCCTCGGCGGCGTCACCGTGACCCTCGAATGGGCCCAGCCCTCCGGTCCGCCGATCGTCCTCACGACGACGACGGCTGCCGACGGCACCTACTCGTTCGACAACCTGCCGCTCGGCGACTACACCGTCACCGTCGACACCGACACCCTGCCCGCGGGCGTCGCCGCCACCTTCGACTTCGACGGTGGCGACGACTCGACGAGCGACGTCACCCTCACCGTCGACGAACCGGTCCGCCTCGACCAGGACTTCGGCTACCAGGGCGCCGGCACGATCGGCGACACGGTCTGGTTCGACCGCGACGGCGACGGCGTGTTCGACGCCGACGAGAGCCCGCTCCCGGGCGTGACCGTCGAGCTGGTCTGGGACGGTCCGGACGGACCGGAGACCTTCACCGCCGTCACCGACGACAACGGTGAGTACCGCTTCGAGAAGCTCGCCCCGGGCGACTACACGGTCACCGTCGACACCGACACCCTGCCCGACGGCATGGCGCCCACCTTCGACGCCGACGGCGGTCTCGACTCGACGAGTGCGTTGACGCTCGCCGACGGTGAGGTGAACCTCGACCAGGACTTCGGCTACCAGGGCGCCGGTTCGATCGGCGACACCGTCTGGATCGACCTGGACGGTGACGGTGTCCAAGGACCGAACGAACCGGGAGTCCCCGGCCAGACCGTCGAGTTGACCTGGGAGAGCCGTGACGGCGCCGTCACGTACACCACGACGACCGACGAGAACGGCAACTACCTGTTCGACAACCTG
>JBPEWX010000557.1:0-9161 GCA_052032235.1 Ilumatobacter sp.
GAGGCGAAGCCACCGACGTAGGCACCGGCGATGTCCGGACCCAGCGCCGACGCCAGGGCCGGGCTGAAGAACAGGTTGCCGGCGTGCTGGTCGCCCGTGAGGTCGCCCTTGGCGTTGACGAACGCCTCCAGCGAGGCGTTCGTGCCGGTGCCACCGACCACCCAGAAGTAGCCGTCGACCTCGTCGGGGTCGGGCAGCTGCTGGACGAACGACGAGTAGTCGGTCGTGCCGAGCGGCGGGAAGACCCGTGAGACGACCTCGCCACCGACGCCGCAGAAGTCGGCGATGAAGCCGGCTGCGGACGTCCAGCCGAAGCTGTAGTCGTCGGCGATGACCGCAGCGGTTTCCCACCCGGCGACGTTGTGCAGGATGTCGCCGATGCCGGCGTTCCACTGGGCGCCGTCACCGTGGAAACGGAAGTAGTTCGGCGCCTGGACCTGCAGGGTCGTCTCCTGGGCGCCGGCGATGCCGTCGATGAAGGTGACCTCGGGGTGGTCCTTGGCGTAGTTCGCGACGGCGATCGACTCGTCGCCCGACAGCGGGCCGATCACGACCTCCGCGCCCTCTTGTTCGACGAGGGTGCGCACCTCCTGGATGATCCGGTCGGCGGTGTCGTCGCCGCAGCCGATGCCGACGAGCTCGATGTCGAGTCCGGCGACGTTGGCTCCGGAGAACCCGTCGAGCGCCGTGGTCGTCGAGTTGGGCGTGGCGCCGCCGTCCTCGACGAACGCCAGCGTCGCCCCGGCGACGACGTCTTCGTTGAAGCCGCCGAAGGCGCCTTCGCACTCGGCGAGGATGCCGACCTTGAGCGTGCCTCCGGCACCCTCGTCGGCAGGCTCGTCGCCACCGTCGTCGGCAGGCTCGTCGCCGCCGTCGTCGGCGGGTTCTTCGGCCTCGGCCGGTTCGTCGGCCTCAGCGGGTTCGTCGGCCTCGGCCGGCTCGTCGGCCGGTTCGGCGTCGTCGTCGTCGCCACCGCATGCTGCAGCGACGAGCGACAGGGTCGCGGCGAGCGCTACGGCCATGCGCAGCGGACGCCTCCTGGTGTGGTTGGTCATCGGATACTCCCCTCCGTGGTGTGAGATGGGACGGCGGAGCGCCCCGTCGGACCGCCATCGGCGGTCGCGAGCTGTGCGTCGGGCGGCTGCGGCGCAGCGTCGTCCGAGCGGCGGAATCGGGCCATCCAGTCGCGGCAGCGCACTGCGATGCCGACGAGGCCGTCGGGCGACAGCAGCATCACGAGCAGGACGACGAGGCCGACGACGGTGTTGAACCGGGCCTCGGTCAGCCCGATCGTGTCGGCGAACGGCAGATTCCTCATGTAGTTGTTGGCCATCACGAACACGAACGCGCCGAGCCAGGCGCCTTCGAGGTGGGCGATGCCGCCGATCACGGCGATGATCAGCAGGTCGAGCGTCGGACCGATCGAGATCGACGTCGGGTCGATCTGGCCGTTCCACCAGATGTTCAGCACGCCGGCGACGCCGGCGACGAACCCCGCCAGTGCGAACGCCAGGGTGCGGTGCAGGGCCACGTTGAAGCCGAGCGACGACATGCGAACCGGATCGTCACGGACGCCTTGCAGCGCCATGCCGAACGGCGTCGTCGACAGGTACCGCAGCCCGACGTAGGCGACGATCGACAACACGACGGCGGCGTAGTAGAGCCGGGTCGGGTGGCCGTCGAACAATCCGGGCGGGTCGATACCGGTGATGCCACCGAACCCCGAGAACGTGGTCACCTGTCCGAAGAAGTAGAACCCGATGACGGCGTAGGTCATCGTCAGCATGAGGAAGTAGATGCCGCTCGTGCGGGCCGAGAGTGCGCCGAGCAACAGGGCGACGGCGGTCGTGACGACGAGCGCGAACACCACGGCGACCCACGGGTTCCAGCCGAGCTTCATGCCCTTCGAGCCGGCCTCGCCGACGGCGTTGCCGACCATGAAGCCGGCGATCCCGAACATCAGCAGCTGGGCGAGCGAGACCATGCCGCCGTACGCCGACAGGAAGGCGATGGTGGACGCCGCGAGGCCGAGCATCACGGTGCGGGTCATCACGAACGACACGAAGAAGTCGGAGCCGAACAGCGGCAGTGCGATCAGGACGATCGCGGTCAGTGCGACGGCGATGTCGCGCGGTGAGCGGCTCATGCTTCCCGTCCGAACAGTCCGTACGGCCGAACCGCCAGCACGAGGGCGAGCAGCACGAACGTGAAGATGATGGCGTAGAAGGTGTAGTCACTCGGCAGGTACGCCGGGGCGAAGGCGATCACCATGCCGTAGAGCAGCGAGCCGGCGACGGCGCCCTTGATCGATCCGAGTCCGCCGACGATGACGACGATGAGTGAGTTGAGCAGCCACTGGCCGTCCGTGCCGGGCGCCACACCGGCGAACGACGCACCCATGACGCCGCCCATCCCGGCGAGGAAGGCGCCGACGAAGAACGTGACCCCGAAGACGACGGTGATGTTGATGCCGAGCGCCCGGACCATCTCCTGGTCGTCGACGCCGGCGCGGATGACCATCCCCATGCGGGTGTGGTTCAACCAGAGCCAGAGGGCGATGCCGACGCAGAGGGCGAGTGCGAGCATGAACAGGCGGCTGAGTGCATAGCGCTCGCCGGCGATCTCGAAGAACTGGGTCACGGCGCCGGGCCACACCACCCGCTGCGCCAACCCGCCGAAGTGGGCCAGCATCTGGTCGGCGAGGATGACGGAGACAGCGAGTGTGATGAGCGCCTGGCGCAGGTCCTGCCCCTGGTTCCAGCGCAGCAGCAGCTGCTGCATCACGATGCCGACGACGGCGACGACCATCGACCCGATCAGCAACGGGACGACCCATTGGAGGATCCCGACGTCGCTCGCTTCGATGTTGCGGTCCTTGCCGACCATCGACTGTTGGATCTCGATCGCCACGTAGGCCGACAGCAGGAACAGCGAACCGTGCGCCATGTTGACGGTGCGCATCAGGCCGAACACGAGCGTGAAACCGGATGCGACGACGAACAGCAGGCCGGCGAACGTCAACCCGTCGAGCAAGGTGACGATGAACTCGCCGGGTTCGTCGACGGCGGCACCGGCGGAGGTGCCGCGGGCGATGAACAGCACCCAGAGGGCGACGAACACCCCGACCGCCCAGACGAACCACGTCGACAGTGGCCGCGATCGTGTCACACCCGATCGACTCGCGATCGGCGGTTCGGTCACGTGCGTGATGTCGGTGGCGCCGCTGGAGCGCGCCGGTTCCGAGTCCACTGGAAGTTGTCCCCTCTCTCGCACGACCCCCGTGCGATGGCGACGACAGTACGGACGACGCCGATGTGCTCGGAAGGGGCATCCGAGCGATTTCGAGGGGCCCGCTGGAGGGGGCGCGAACGAACTAGTTCGGGCGTTGCGTCAGTGTTCTCGGGGACGAGCGGGCGCGCGCAGACCCCGAGGTGATCGTGACGGTGCTCCGGCGGTCGTGCCGGGGTGATCAGTCGGCGACGGCGTCGGCCATCGCGCCGCGCCGGGCGTTGAGGATCATCGCGGCCGCCTCGGTGCGCGTCTGCGCGTGCAGCTTGCTCAGAATGTTGCTCACGTGGTTCTTCACGGTGAAGATGCTCAGGCTCAGCTCGTTCGCGATCTCGGCATTGGTGCGCCCCTCGGCGACGAGGTCGGCGATCTCGGTCTCACGAGCGGTGAGCATGTCGAGCGCGCCGTCGGGCGTCGCCTGACGTTGTGCGAGCGCTCGTGTCACCTCGGGTGAAAAGGTGTCGTGTCCGAGCGAGACGTTGCGGACCGCCTGGACGAGCGAGTCGGTGTCCACCGACTTCACCAGGTAACCGTTCGCGCCGGCGTCGAGCGCTTCCTGGATGCGCGAACGCTCGAAGAAGCTCGTCAGGGCGACGATGCCCAGTCGGTCGTCGGCGGCGCGCAGACGACGGATCGCCTCGAGGCCGCCGATACCCGGCATCACCATGTCGATCACGACGACGTCGGGTCGCAGGTCGGCGACGAGTTCGAGCGCTGCTTCGCCGGTCGCTGCTTCGCCCACCACCTCGATCTCGGCGGTCGAGGCGAGGCAGGCGGTGACGCCCTCACGCAACAGGTCGTGGTCGTCGGCGATCACTACTCGGATCATGGGAGTCCCTCCGGACGTCGGTAGACGAGGCGTACGACGGTGCCACCGCCGACGCGGCTCTCGAGTGACAGACGGGCACCGATGGAGTCGGCGCGTTCACGCATGATCGCGACGCCCAGATGACCGCTCGGTACCTGCTCGACGTCGAACCCGCGTCCGTCGTCGACGACGCAGAGCTCGACGACAGGACCGTCGGTGAGGCGGACCTCGACCGACGTCGCCTCGGCGTGCTGCGTCACGTTGCGGAGCGCCTCCTGGGCGACCCGATAGAAGGTGTGGTGCGCGTCCTGGTCGAGTTGGACGTTGGCCAGATCGACGCGCAGCTGCAGTGTGCGGCGACATTCGAGGGCCGAGATCAGATAGTTGATGAGTTCGTCGAGACCGACCTCGGTCAGGTCGTCGGGGCGCAGCTCGAGCAGCAGAGCACGCATCTCGGAGAGCGCGCCGCGCGACAGGCGGTGGAGCCGGTCGACGCGCTCACGGATCGGGTCGTCGTCGCCGAGCTCGCGCAGCAACGACTCGGCGGTCAGGGCCGACGTCCACAAGGTCTGGTTCACGGCGTCGTGGAGTTCGTGCGCGAGCCGTTGCCGTTCCTCGGCTGCGGCGACCTCGGTGGCGGTGCGTGCCAATCGGGCGTTGGACACGGCGGCGCCGGCCTGATCGGCGACGGCGCCGAGCCGTTCGGCGTGGCTCGCGGTGTAGAACCCGTGCACGGCACTCTCGACGAACAGGAACCCCATCAGTTGATCGGCGACACTGATCCGTGCGCCGAGCGTCGAACGGGCGGCGCCGAGCGCATCCATCGGTTCGTCGATGATGATCGGGCCTTCGTCGACGCCGAGTCGACGAAGGATCGACAGCTGCGAGTAGAGACCCTCGAGCCGGTCGTGTCTGACTTCGCCGTACCCGAAGCTCGCACGATGGTTCGCGTTGCGGATCTCACCGTCGGCGTCGACGAGGACGACGGCGATCAGATCGGCCGACACGACCCGTTCGACACCGGTGACGACCTGACGGAGCACCTCGTCGAGATCGAGCGTCGACGTCATCGCTGCGGCGGTGTCGCGCAGCGCCTCGGCGTACGCCCGCTGGAGACGTTCCTCCGCTTGGAGCCGGACGCGGTCTTCGACCTCGCGTCGGAGCGACTCGTTCGCGAGCACCAACTGGGCGGTGCGCTGCTGCACTCGTTCGTCGAGCTCGTCGAGGGTTCGCTGGAGCTCCTCCTCGGCACGACGCCGGTTCGTGATGTCCTCGAACGTGCCGAGCACGCCGATCACGCGACCGTCGAGGTCGCACAACGGCACCTTGTTCGTCTGGAGCCAACGTTCCTCACCGGCGGCGCTGCGGAGCTGTTCGATGATGCCGAATGCCGGCTCGCCGGTCTCGATGACGTGCTTGTCCCAGTCGATGAACCAGTCGGCACTGAAGGCCTGGCTGTCGGCCCACGGCATGTCGCGGTCGGACATGCCGACCAGCAGGTTCGGTTCGACGCCGGCGAACCGGGCGAACACCTTGTTGCATCCCATGTAGCACGAGTTCAGGTCTTTCCAGAACACGGCGTTCGCCATCGAGTCCATGAGGATCTGGAGCATCTGCTGGCTCGCTGCGAGCGCGTCGGTGCCGGACAGTTCGCCCTGCAACAGACGGGCGTACATGTCCCGGACCTGCGCAGCGCGCAGCTCCATCGAAGCGCTGGTTCCCCCCGAACCCACGCCGAGCATCGTAGACCGAGCGCGCGCTCGTTCGGGAGGCCCGGCGACCAGGAAATGGGAACTAGTTCCTTCGCGCCCCCCGATCGGACGACACCAGATCCCTCCGACGGCCCTTCAGACGCGGCTCGGCCGTCGCTACGGTCACGACCACTGCGCCGCCGACGCTGCGGCCGGTCGCCGGACGCAACGGGGAACGTTCGACGACACCCGCCCGATCATCCCCGATCAACCTGGCCGGGACTCGCCCACCTGGGCGACGACTGGGAGCACCGGGCCCATCGCTGTGACCCCCAGTCTCGGCGATGGGCCCGTCTCGCGCGACGCCACCGAGCCGTTCCTCGAGCGCGTCACCCGACCGGTCTAGCGCGTTGGGACCATGACCAAGGAGGGATTGCGCCCGGGTCGCACCGGATGCGACGTTGACGGCGGGACATCACCGATGTCCGAGTCAGCGGGTCTGGGGGGTCCGACACCACGTGCGTCGACGACGCGCGTCGTCGTGCACCGCACTCGGACCCAGGGGCGTCCCACCGTTCCGACGGATAACGAGAGGGGATCCCATGAACACGAGACGTCGTCTCGTCGCGATGGTCGCCGCCCTGGCGACCACGCTCGGCCTGTTGGTCGTGCCGGTGACACCGGCCGCGGCCCAAGAGGCAACCGACCATTCCATCCTGGTCTTTTCGAAGACCGCAGGTTTCCGCCACGGCTCGATCGAGACCGGGGTCCAAGCCATCGAAGACCTCGGTGCGGCGAACGGGGTCACGGTCGATGCGACCGAGGACGCCAACGCCTTCACGGAGGAGAACCTGAGCCAGTACTCGGCGGTCATCTGGCTGTCGACGACGGGTGATGTCCTGAACGCAGACCAGCAGGCGGCGTTCGAGGCGTACATCCAGTCGGGTGGCGGCTACGTCGGCATCCACGCCGCGTCCGACACGGAATACAGCTGGCCGTGGTACGCCGACCTCGTCGGCGCGTACTTCAACGGGCACCCGGCGATCCAGGAGGCGACGGTCGTGACCGAAGATCACGTCCACCCGTCGACCGACCACCTCGACACCGAGTGGGTCCGCACCGACGAGTGGTACAACTTCGACCACAACCCCCGCAACGAGGTGCACGTCCTCCAGTCGATCGACGAGAGCACGTACAACGCCGGCGGCACCGCGATGGGCGACGACCACCCGGTGAGCTGGTGTCGCGACTTCGACGGTGGACGCTCGTGGTACACCGCGCTCGGGCACACCAACGCGTCGTTCGCCGAGGCCGACTTCCTCGACCTCCTGTGGGGCGGCATCGAGTACGCGGCCGGCATCGCCGCCGGCGACTGCGGCGCCACCGACTGGGACAACTTCCAGAAGGTCACCCTCGACGACAACACGAGCAACCCGATGACGCTCGAAGTCGCACCCGACGGCCGGGTCTTCTACATCGACCGCAACGGTGCGGTGCGGATCATCCACACCGACGGCAGCATCACGCAGGCCGGCTCGGTCGACGTGTACACGGGTCAGGAGTTCGGCCTGATCGGACTCGCGCTCGATCCCGACTTCGAGAACAACGGCTTCATCTACCTCACCTACTCGCCCGACGACGGCGTACCGCACGACCAGGTGTCGCGCTTCACGATGGTCGGCGACACGTTCGACACCGCGACCGAGGTCGTCGTGCTCGACATCCCCACCCAGCGCGATCAGTGCTGCCACGCCGGCGGCGAGATCGAGTTCGACAGCCAGGGGAACCTCTACATCGCGACCGGTGACAACACGAACCCCTTCGCGTCGAGCGGCTACGCGCCGATCGACGAGCGCGACGGACGTTCGGCCTGGGACGCCCAGGGCACCTCCGCGAACTCGAACGCCTTGATGGGCAAGGTGCTGCGCATCACCCCGCAACCCGACGGCAGCTACACGATCCCGGACGGGAACCTGTTCGACGAGGCACTCGACACCGACGACCTGACCCGTCCCGAGATCTACGCGATGGGCTTCCGCAATCCGTTCCGGATCGGCATCGACCCGCTGACCGACAAACTGCTCCTCGCCGACTACGGGCCCGACGCCGGCAGCGCCAACGCGAATCGCGGCCCCGACGGCCGGGTCGAGTGGAACATCGTCGACCAGCCGGGCTTCTACGGATGGCCGTACTGCGTCGGCGACAACACGCCGTACATCGACTTCGACTTCGAGACGAGCACGTCCGGCAGCGCCTTCGACTGCACGAACGGTCCGGTCAACGACTCGCCGAACAACACCGGCATCAGCCAGCTCCCGGCTCCGATCGCGGCCGACCAGTGGTACGGCAAGTCGTCGACGGGCACGCCGGAGATCGGCACCGGCGGCGCGCCGATGGCGGGCCCGGTCTACCGCTACGACCCGGCGAGCACGTCGGAGGTCAAGTGGCCCGAGTACTGGGACGGCAAGGCGATCTTCGGCGAGTGGAACCGGACGACGAACGGCATGTTCTCGTTCCAGGTCGACGACGACGTCGACGGCGTCGAGAAGATCAATCAGATGTTCCCCGGCGACACCTTCCGTCGGCTGATGGCGTTCGACTTCGGACCCGACGGCGCCCTGTACTTCATCGAGTGGGGCTCCGGCTTCGGCGGCAACAACGCCGACTCCGGCATCTACCGCATGGAGTACGCCGGCAACGCCCGGACCCCGATCGCCCGGCTCACCGCCGACGTCACCAACGGCCCCCTCCCGCTCGAGGTGAACTTCGCCTCGACCGGTTCGTACGACCCCGACGGCGGCCCGGTCACGACCGAGTGGGACTTCGACGGTGACGGCACGACCGACTCGACCGACCCGAACCCGACGCACACGTATACCGTCGCCGGCGACTACCAGGCCCGCCTGATCGTCACCGACGACGAAGGCGTGACGGCGTCGTCGACGGTCACGATCACCGCCGGCAACACCGCACCGGTGATCACCATCGACACCCCGCCCAACGGCGGCTTCATGTCGTTCGGCGACACGATCTCGTACAGCGTGACCGTCACCGACGCCGAGGACGGAACGATCGACTGCGATCGGGTGATCACCCAACCCGCACTCGGGCACGACGAACACGCCCACGGGTACGAGCAGTACACCGGCTGCAGCGGCAGCTTCCCGATTCCGGGTGACACGGGCCACGTCGGCGCCAACATCTTCGGCATCGTCACGGTCACCTACACCGACGACGGCGGCGCCAACGGCGCCGGCAGCCTGACGACCCAGGAGATCGTCGAACTCCGGCTGCGCCACACCGAAGCCGAGTACTTCGCCGAGACCGGCAGGGTCGCCGGCGGCGTCGGCACCGACAACCCCGGTGTCCAGACC
>JBPEWX010000558.1:0-4279 GCA_052032235.1 Ilumatobacter sp.
GCCGTTACCGGCAGATCACCTGACCCGGGATGGGTGCGCGAACGCTCGGGAACGAGTCGTCGGGACAACCACAGGATCCCGGAGTCAGGTGACCGCCGGTCACGCCTCGCCCTTGGGGGCGAGTCGTCACCTCTGGCACCTGACCCGGTGACCTGACCCGGTGACCAGACCCGGGCGTCAGCCGCGGTCGCTCAGGTCGTACTCGTTGGCGAAGTATGGGTGGTCGGGGTCGTAGGTCGTCAGCGGCGACGGATCGGCGACCACGCCGGCCGGTCGGCGCCCCGGACCGTCGATGCCCAACCGGTCGTCGCCGAGGTCGGCTCGGATCTCGTCGGCGATCGCCGACAACGCCGCGACCACGTCGGGTCGCTCCGCAGCGACGTCGGTCGTCTCGCCCACGTCGTCGACCAGGTCGTACAACTCCTCCACCGACTCGTCGCCGCGAGCGAGGTGCAGCTTCCAGTTGCCTCGCCGTACCGCCGCCAGCGCGTTCCCGCGGTAGTAGGCGAACACCCGACCGGGGTCGCCGTCGCCGCCCTCGAGCAGTGGCGCGATGTCGTTCCCGTCGATCGGGCGATCGGGCAACTCGGCCCCGGTCAGTGAGGCGAACGTCGGCAGCAGGTCGATCGCCGACGTCACCGCCGAGCACTCGCTGCCCGCCGGCACACGACCCGGCCACCGCACGATGAACGGCACCCGCAACCCACCGTCCCACGTCTCACCCTTGACGCCGCGCAGCGGTTCGTTGCTCCCGCCTTCGTCACGGGCACGCGACCCGTTGTCGCTCGTGAAGATCACGATCGTGTCGTCGTCGAGACCCAACCGTCGGAGCTCGGTGAGGATGACGTCGGTCGTCCAGTCGATGCTCGCCACCGCGGCACCGTAGGCACCGTTGCGCGACGCGTCGGCGAACCGCTGCTGCACGTAGATCGGCAGGTGCACGTAGATGTGGGCGAGGTAGAGGAAGAACGGCCGGTCGTGGTTCGCCCGGATGAACCGCACCGATTCGGCAGCGAAGCGAGCGGTCAGCGACGCCTGATCCGGCTGTTGCTCGAACACCTCGTCGTCGAGCAGCAGCGGCAGCGGTGGGTACTCGTCGGCGATGGCGATCCCCATCTCGGCCAGCTTCGCCGGCCAGTTCGGCATGCCGTCGGGCATGTGCTGGCGACCCATGTCGTTCGAGTACGGGATCCCGAAGGAGTGGTCGAACCCGTGCCGGGTGGGGAGGAACTCCGGCTGATCACCGCAGTGCCACTTCCCGACGTGCTGGGTCGCGTACCCGGCGTCGCGCAGCATCGACGCCAACGTCGTCTCACCCGCGTCGAGCCCCAGACGCTGGCCGGGGAACAGCACTGGCAGCCCGTCGAACGATCCGAACCCGATGCGAGGCGGGTAGCAGCCGGTGAGCATCGCGCCCCGCGACGGTGAGCAGACCGGCGACGCCATGTAGAAGTCGGTGAACCGCATCCCTTCGGCGGCGAGCCGGTCGAGCGTCGGGGTGTCGTTGCGCGACGAGCCGTAGCACCCGAGGTCGCCGTACCCCAGATCGTCGCAGTTGATCAGCACGATGTTCGGTTGCCGCACCCGAGCGATCATCGCAGAACCCCGCCGCGCGCCGCCCAACTGAACGTGAGTTCGAGGGAGGGCAGGGGGTGTCAGCGGATGGCGAGGTCGGCGGCGGTGCGGTGGAACCGGGTCCCGAGGGCGAGGTGGGTCTCGGACCGGCGGGCACCGGGCAGCGCCAACACGTCCTGCAGCACCTCGTCGAGGTGCTCGTTCGATCGGGCGACGATCCGGCACAGCAGGTCGCCCGGACCCGTCACCGCGTGCACTTCGAGCACTTCGGGGATCGCGGCGAGGTGCTCGACCACGGAGGACCCGTGGCCTTGCGCGATCTCGAGCGTGACGAATGCGAGCACGCCGAAGCCGATCGCACGGGCGTCGACATCCGGTCCGTAGCCGGTGATCACGCCGGCGTCTTCCATGCGGGCGAGCCGGGCGGTGGCGGTGCCGCGGGCGACCGAGGCGAGCCTCGCCACCTCGGCGATCGGGGTGCGCGGCTGCTCGCGCAGGATCCGCAGCAGTGCCCGGTCGATGTCGTCGAGTTCGATCAATCTGCTCACTCCGTTCACCTCGCAGTGCATCTGACTGTACGACCTGTCCAGAGAGCCGGCGAACCGTTGCACCGATCACTCGCCGGATCGGAAACTGGGAGTTCGAACCGATCACCGAACCGATCCACCCAGGGGGACACCGTGACCGACACCGCACCCGCAGCCACCACACCCGCCGCGCGTCTGACCGGCTGGGACTCGATCGAGTTCTGGGTCGGCAACGCCCGAGCGATGGCCGGCTTCCTGTCGGGCTCGTTCGGCTTCACCGTCACCGCGTACGCCGGACCGGAGACCGGCGTCGCCGACCGGGCGTCGTACCTGCTCGAACAGGGCAACATCCGCCTCGTCGTCACGTCCGGCCTGACCCCCGAGTCGCCGATCTGGAACCACGTCCGCCAGCACGGCGACGGCGCCCACGATCTCGCCTTCGTCGTCGACGACGCCACGGCCACCTACGAAGCGGCGATCGCCCGCGGCGCCCGCCCCGTCGACGAGCCGTACGAACTGCGCGACGACTTCGGCGTACTCCGCCTGTCGTCGGTCGCCACCTACGGCGAGACGAAGCACACCTTCGTCGACCGGCGCGACTACGCCGGCTACTACTGCCCCGGGTACGAACGCGACGGCGTGCCGCCGATGCCCGCCGGGCCCGAGGTCGGCCTCGTCGACATCGACCACGTCGTCGGCAACGTCGAAGAACACCACCTCGACGAGTGGGTGTCGTTCTACGAAGAGGTGATGGGCTTCACCCAGCTCCGCCACTTCGACGAGTCGCAGATCGCCACCGAGTTCTCGGCGTTGCGATCGACCGTCGTGTGGAACGGGAACAACATCGTGATGCCGCTCAACGAGCCGGCCGAGGGGCGCCGCAAGAGCCAGATCCAGGAGTACATCGACACGTACCGCGGTCCCGGCGTGCAACACCTGGCGTTCCGCACCGACGACATCGTCCAGTCGATCGGTTCGCTGCGCGCACGAGGCGTCCGCTTCCTCGAGGCGAACGACGCCTACTACGACGACGTCACCGAACGGCTCGGCTTCCTCGACCTGCCCTGGGACGAGATCCGCCGGCTCGGCATCCTCGTCGACCACGAACCCGACGGCCACCTGCTGCAGCTCTTCTCCGAACCGGTCAGTGACCGACCGACGGTCTTCGTCGAGATCATCCAGCGTGGCGGCGCCCGCGGCTTCGGCGAAGGCAACTTCAAGGCGCTCTTCGAATCGATCGAGCGCGAGCAGGAGCGGCGCGGCAACCTCTGATGGACGCGGTTCCCGTCCCCGACGGTTCGCCGTTCCCCGTCACCAATCTGCCGTTCGGTGTCGGGCATCCGGGCGACGGTCGATGGCGCGCCTGGGTGGCCGTCAGTGAACACGCCGTCGACCTCCACGCACTGCACACCGCCCGTGTGTTCGACGGGCTCGATCTCGAACCGGGCCTGTTCGCCGACCCGCACCTGAACCGGTATCTGGCGACCGGCCCCGACACCTGGCGTGCCGTGCGCGCCCGGCTGCGCGACGTCGTCGAGGGCGGGGCGACCGGGTTGCGCGACCACACCGTGCTGCGAAGCGAGCTGACGAACGGGGTCCCGGTCGCGCCCACCGACTACGTCGACTTCTACTCGTCGATCCATCACGCCACGAACCTCGGGCGGATGTTCCGACCCGACGGCGAGGCGCTCATGCCCAACTGGCGTCGCATCCCGATCGGCTACCACGGCCGCACCGGAACACTCGTCGCCGACGGCACGCCGATCCGTCGACCCGTCGGCTACCGGCTCGTCGACGGCGAACCCGTGGTGGGGCCGAGCACCCGGCTCGACATCGAACTCGAGGTCGGCACCGTGATCGGCGTCGGCAACGAGCTGGGCGCGCCGATCCCGATCTCGGCCGCCGCCGACCACCTGTACGGCCTCTGCCTCGTCAACGACTGGTCGGCCCGCGACATCCAGGCGTACGAGTACCAGCCGCTCGGACCGTTCCTCGGCAAGAGTTTCGCCACGTCCGTGTCACCGTGGCTGGTGTCGCTCGAGGCGCTCGAACCGTTCCGGGTCGCGTCGCCACCGCAAACGCCTCCTCCGGCCGACTACCTGACGACCGACGAGCCCTGGGGGTTCGATCTGCACCTCGAAGTGTGGCTCGACTCCGCAGCGATGCGCGCCGACGGC
>JBPEWX010000559.1:0-3751 GCA_052032235.1 Ilumatobacter sp.
CGCCGGCAGCCAAGGTGAGTTCGCCGGCCTCCTCGCGATCCGGGCGTACCACCGAGACCGAGGCGACGACCAGCGCACGATCTGCCTGATCCCGTCGAGCGCCCACGGCACGAACGCCGCCAGCGCGGTGATGGCCGGGCTCGACGTCGTGGTGGTCGCCTGCGACGCCGACGGCAACGTCGATCTCGCCGATCTCGACGCCAAGATCGACGCCTCCGGCGACCGACTCGCCGGGATCATGATCACCTACCCGTCGACGCACGGCGTCTTCGAGGCCGAGGTGCAGACCATCTGTGCGAAGGTCCACGACGCCGGCGGCCAGGTCTACGTCGACGGCGCCAACCTCAACGCCATGGTCGGGCTGGCCCGACCCGGGCGCTTCGGCGCCGACGTCTCACACCTGAATCTCCACAAGACGTTCTGCATCCCGCACGGCGGAGGCGGTCCCGGCGTCGGCCCGGTCGGAGTCCGCGAGCATCTCGTCCCGTTCCTGCCGGGCGACCCGCTCGGCGACGGAACCGACCCGGTCGGTCCGGTCTCGGCGGCCCGCTACGGGTCGGCCGGCATCCTGCCCATCCCGTGGATGTACATCGCCATGATGGGCGCCGACGGGCTCCGCCGCGCGACCGAGCACGCGATCGTCGCCGCGAACTACGTCGCGACCCGTCTCGACACCCACTTTCCGGTGCTCTACACGGGTGCGGCGGGCCGCGTCGCCCACGAATGCATCATCGATCTCCGTGAGATCACCAAGACCACCGGCGTCACCGTCGACGACGTCGCGAAGCGCCTGATCGACTACGGGTTCCACGCACCGACGATGAGCTTCCCCGTCGCCGGCACCCTGATGATCGAGCCGACCGAGAGCGAGGAGCGAGTCGAGCTCGACCGGTTCTGCGACGCCATGATCGCCATCCGTGGCGAGATCGACCGGATCGCCGACGGCGCCGAGCAACTCGAGACGAGCGCGCTGCGGATGGCACCGCACACCGCCGACGACCTGATCGGTGCCTGGGAGCGCCCGTACTCGCGCGAGAGCGCCGCGTACCCGCTGCCGTCGCTCCGTCAGGCCAAGTACTTCCCGCCGGTGTCGCGCATCGACGGGGCGTACGGCGATCGTCATCTGGTCTGTAGCTGCGAGCCCCTCGAGGCCTACGCGACCGACCTGGTCCTGACGCCGACCGCCCCGTGACGGTGCCGCCGCGCGGCGGTCCCGGGGCCGTAGCCTCGTCGTGATGTCCGAGAGCGACGCGGCGGAGACGCCGGACACCGGAGCGGGAGCTGCGATCCCGCGCGCGTGGTGGGGTGCCGGCGGCGTCGCCGTACTGGTCGTCGTCGTGCTGATCCTGGTGGCCGTGTCGGGTGGTGGCGACGACGGGATCGCCTCCGACGAGTCGATGGCGACGGTCGA
This sequence comes from Ilumatobacter sp., assembly GCA_052032235.1. GTDB lineage: Bacteria > Actinomycetota > Acidimicrobiia > Acidimicrobiales > Ilumatobacteraceae > Ilumatobacter. The sequence goes on from JBPEWX010000559.1 coordinate 1,412, forward strand.
TGCGTCGTCGACCACGCCGCCGACGGGCACCTCGGTGACGACGACGGGCACCGTTCCCTCGAACTCGACCACGACCACGGTCCGGTCGACGACCTCGGTGCTCGACACGGTCCCGTTCGTGACGATCGACATCGACGACGAGTACGACGACACGATCGAGATCGACGAGGACAATCCCCCGATCGCCGCTCGCCCGATCCCCGAGGAGCCCGACGACGACGAGCCGCCGCCCTCCACGATCGCTCCCCCACCGTGGGCGGCATCGACGTACGTCACCGAGGGCGGGCACGTGAGCACCGACGTCGGGTGCGCCGCCAACGACGGCGTCCAGGCGCTCGACCAGTTCTTCGCGCAACGCGTCGGTCCGGTGACCGGATGGGACTACCAGCACGTGTACCCGCTCGGTGGCGACCGCTACCTGTGGTTGTTCCAGGACGCCTTCATGGATCACACCGGCACCGTGTCGTCGCTGGCACAGTCGAGGTTCGTGCACAACGCCGCCATGATCCAGGACGGCACCTGTTTCCGGCTCCTCCACCGCGGCACCACCAACAAGCCACAGCCGTTCGAGATCGGCGACGGCCGCTCCGAGACGCGCAAGACGTGGTGGTGGCCGATGGGCGGCGAACTCGTCGGCGGTGAACTGTTCGTCTTCTGGGTCGAGATGGTGAAAGACCCCTACGACCCGTCGCCGCCCGACGGGCTCGGCTGGCACCCGGTGCGCACCTGGCTGGCGAGCTACGACGCGCAGACCATGGAGCGGCGCTCGTTCGCTCCGGCGCCCGACGACAGCGCCACCCCGATCTACGGCTACGCCGTCAGTTCCGACGAGACGCACACCTACCTCTTCGGCAACACCTTCGAGCAGAACCTGGTCCGAGAAGGCGGCTTCTGGTCGGGCAACCACTCGGCCACGGCGGTCTGGCTCGCGCGGGTCCCGCGTGGCCTGGTCTGGGCCGAACCGGAGTACCGCACCGCCGACGGTTGGTCGTTCGACCGGGCTGCCGCTGTTCCCGTCGTCGATCGCTTCTACGTCGAGAACCCGATGCAGCCCCGTTACCTCGATGGTCAGTGGGTCAGTGCGACGGCCGTCGACGGCTACTGGGGTGACCAGATCGCGATCGATGTCGCCGAGCAGCCGTGGGGGCCGTGGTACACGGTGCACTACACCCCGCTGTACCCACGCGGGCGCGACCCGAAGATGAACACGTATCACGCCCACCTCCTCCCGTGGCGCGACGGGTACGGCTCGGTGCTCGTCTCGGTGTCGAACAACGCCCGCAACATGTTGCGCGACGCCTGGTACAGCCCGCATCGATACCGACCGACCTTCGTGCACTATCAGTACACCCCGGTCCCGACCACCACGACCACCACCACGACGACGACCACCTCGACGACGGTGCCGCCGACGACGCGGGCGACCACCACCACGACGACCACGACGACTCGTCCGCCGACGACCACGACGACTCGTCCGCCGACCACCACCGCGGCACCCACCACGACCACCCGTCCGCCGACGACCACCACGACGACGGTGCCGCCGACGACGACCGTGTCGCCGACCACGACGCGGGCACCGACGACGACGACGTCGACCACGACGACCAGCGCCCCGCCGGACGCCGGCGACGGGTAACGTCGGCGGACATGAGTGACGCCCGCGACACCGACCCGTTCGCCGAGATCATCAACCTGCTGGCGGCCCCGGTCGCCGGTGGCATCCGCCAGGTCGAGCAGATGAAGCGTGGTGTCGACGAGATGTGGCGCGCGGTCGACAACCTCAACACGACGATGGAGAGCCTCAACGAGACGGCGACCCGGATCAATGTGTTGCTCGAAGAACTCGAGGAGCCGATCCGGGCGATGATCCCGCAGCTCACCCGCACGATCAAGACGGCCGACGAGATCACCCAGAAGCTCGAGGGCCCGGTGCGGGCGGCGGCGCCGAACATCGAACAGATCGCGCAGACGCTGAGCGCCCCGGGGTTCGCGAACCTCCCGGCTCAGCTCAGCGAGGTGCTGACCTCGGTCGGCGACGTCTCGAAGCGCCTCGCTCCCCTCACCGCGTTCGCCGAGAACGCAGGCGGGCTGTTCGGCGGTCTCCGCCTGCCCGGCATGCCCGGTTCGCCGAAGCCGGCCGACGCACCTGCCAAGGCGGCGGCCCCGTCACCGGAACCGGCGGACACCAAGCCGACCGTCAAGAAGCGGGCGGCCAGGAAGGTCAGCACGAAGAAGGCACCGGCCAAGAAGCGGGCCGCCAAGAAGACGGCCGCGAAGAAGTCGGCCGCCAAGAAGACCTCGTAACGCGACGAATGGGGTCGGATACGTTTCGTC
>JBPEWX010000056.1:0-1980 GCA_052032235.1 Ilumatobacter sp.
CGGCGTGGAATCGGCTCGTCGTCGCGTTCGCCGACGACACCACGCTCCGGGTGAACGACCCGCGCCGCTGGGCGGTGTTCACCCTCGACCCCGACCTGGGCCGACTCGGGCCCGACTTCCTGGCGCTCGACCCGGAACGGTTGCACGACCGCTTCGCCCGTCGTCGGGCGGCCGTCAAGACGATCCTGCTCGACCAGTCGGTGGTCGCCGGGTTCGGCAACATGTGCGTCGACGAAGTGCTGTGGCAGGCGGGCATCGCACCGACCGCACCTGCGAACTCGCTCGACCGTGAGCGTTGTGCGGAGCTCGTTGCAGCGTGTGGCGAGCATCTTCCCGCGATGCTCGAGCGGGGCGGCAGCCACACCGGGACGCTCGATCCAGCGGTGCGGGCGGCCGTCCCGCCGTGTCCTCGCGACGGCGCACCGATGCGTCGTGAGGCCGTCGGCGGTCGCACGACCATCTGGTGTCCTGTGCATCAGACCGGGTGAGCTGGCAGAATCAGTCGCCGTGAGCCAGGGCGTGACGGAGTGATGATCGAGGCGAGTGCGTTCGCCGTCGACATCGGCGACCCCGACAGCACCCGAACCGTCTGGGCGATCGTGGCCCTGCTCGTGGTGCTGGGCCTCGGGATGGTCATGTTGGCGTTCTGGTTGCGGCGCTCGACGCAGCCCGACCCCGAGTTCCTGGCGCCACTGGAGTTGATGGGGGAGCGGGCGTGGCGACGGGGCGACCCGGTGTGGCAACGCCGACGCCTCGACGAGGTCCGACCGGAGGGCGCCGAGCCGCTGCGACGGGCGGCTGCACCGCCTCGTTTCGACGAGTCGTTCGACGCGCCCCCGTCCGCCGACGGCTTCGACGACCTGCACGACGACGCACACCCCGACGAGCACGAAGACGTCGAACCGGTCGCCGATCCGAACGCTCCGACCCGCCACACCCCGGCCGAGTTGCCGGTGACGCGCCTCGACGCCGATGTGGCGGAGGTCGATCTCGGCGCCGCGGCAGCCGCCGGCGACACCGACACCGAGGTCGCACCGAGCGACGACGGCGACCGGGCGGCGACCCCGATCGGGTCGAGCCGCCCGTACCTCGACGACCTGCCCGAGCACGAGATCGACGCCGACGAGATGCGGCGGGCGATGGAAGCGCTCGACGCCGAGCTGCAGTCGAATCGCGACGACTGACCGCCCGGCTCGGTGGAGCCCTCCGATACAGTCGGCGTCATGGCCAGCCTCGATGTCGACGCGATGATCCAACGCTTCCGCGACCGTGCCAAGGCGGTGAAGCAACGCCCCCTCCCGCCCGTCGCCGGCGACGAACGGCAGGCGTTCATCGCCCAGGCCAAGACCGATTTCCAGGACTTCGCCATCATCGGCGACGCCGAAGCCGAACTCGTCGACGGGGTGCTCACGCTCCGCATCGATCTTCGTCCGGCCGACGCACGCGACTGACTTTCGCTCAGCGAGGTTGTCCGATCCGGGCATCTCGCTGATAATCTTTCTCTCCGCTACGCGGACGTGGCTCAGTTGGTAGAGCATCACCTTGCCAAGGTGAGGGTCGCGGGTTCGAATCCCGTCGTCCGCTCTGAAACCCCCTGCTCAGCAGGGGGTTTTTCGCGTTCACGGGTCGACGCCCGAGGTGGACGCGGACGCCCGTTCTCGGGACGTGGAACGATGTTCTAAGGTGCGGGCAGCCGCCCGTCGGGGCGGTTCGTGCCGCCCAACACCTCTCGGAGTTCCTCTATGCGCCTCGCCGCCCGCCTCGGCTCTGCTGCCGCCGCCCTCGGTCTGCTCGCCTCCGGCATCGTCCTGACGTCGGCGCCCGCAGCCGCCGTCGTCGCCGTGCCCGACGTCCTCATCAACGAGATCAGGATCGATCAATCAGGCGACGACAACGACGAGTACGTCGAACTCGCCGGCACGGCGGACACCTCACTCGACGGCTACACGTACCTGGTCATCGGTGACGGCACCGGCGGGT
>JBPEWX010000560.1:0-2724 GCA_052032235.1 Ilumatobacter sp.
GAGGTTGCGATCGAACGCGTCGGCGTCGATGACGAGGGCCGGGGTGGCGAGTTCGTGAACGTGCACGACGTCAGCGTGGCAGACGGCGGCGCCGCCCGGCGACCCGCCGTCAGGCGATCGACGATCGTCGTGTCCTCGCGGCGAGCAGGTCGTCGAGGTCGCTCAACCACTGGCGCAGCTCGATGTACGTCATCGGCACGGCGATGCCGTATCCCTGCACCACGTCGCAGTCGAGGTCGCGCAGGGCCTGCCACACCATCTGACTCTCGACGCCTTCGGCGACGACGTCGAGGTCGAGATCGTGCGCGAGCCCGATCAGCGACGCCACGATCTTCCGGTCGCGATCGGAGGTCAGCACACCCTGCACGAACTCCCGGTCGATCTTGACTCGGTCGACGTCGAGCATCCGGAGCGTCTGGTACGAGGAGTAGCCCACACCGAAGTCGTCGATCGAGATCCGGACGCCGTGGCTGCGGAGCTTGCCGACGGCGTAGCGGGTGCGTTCGGCGTTGCGGGCGAGGGCGCGTTCGGTGATCTCCAACTCGAGCTGCGACGCCGGGAACCCGGTCTCGTCGAGGATCTCGAACAATCGGTCGGTGAACATCGGATCTTCGAGGCTGCGCGGGGCGACGTTCACCGCCAGCCGAGTGCGCAACCCTCCCGCCATCAAGCCCTGGGTGGCCGAACGCAGGACCATGTCGGTGATCGGTCGGATCAGATCGGTCTGCTCGGCCAGACCGATGAACTCGTCGGGCGGGATACGGCCGTACTCCGGGTGATCCCAGCGCACCAGCGCCTCGACACCGTCGACGGTGCTGTCACCGGATCGGAGCTGGGGTTGGAAGTTGACGTGCAACTCGTTGCGGTCGAGCGCCTGGCTCAGCTCGCCGAGCAGGTTGGCGCGTCCGTGCTGCGGAAGGTCGACGCAATCGGCGTGGAGACAGAACGCCGCCCGGGTCCGCTTCGCCTTGTACATCGCCACGTCGGCGGCGCGGATGAGCGACGAGCTGGCGATCCCGTCGTGGGGAGCCTGGGCGACACCGATGCTGACTCCGGCGGTCACCGGGAAACCTTGGAGCGAGAGCGGTTCGACGAGCGCTGCGTGCAGACGACCCGCGAGCCCGGCCAGGTCGCCGTCGTGGTTGGGGACCAGGACGGCGAACTCGTCGCCGCCGAGGCGGGCAGCCGACGAGTTGTCGGGCCGGACCGACTCGAGCCGGTCCGCGAACGCAACCAGGAGTGCGTCGCCCATCTGGTGGCCGAGCCGATCGTTGACGTCCTTGAACCCGTTGAGGTCCATCAACATCACCACGGTGCGGCGCGGACGCGACTCGAGCGAGTCGTCGATCGCAGCGATGAACGCTCGACGGTTGAGCAGCCCGGTCAACTGGTCGTGCCGGGCCTCGTGCGCCCGCTCGAAGGCGTGTCGGGTCGATCGCAGGACGAGGATGGTGGTGATCGCGAGCAGGGGCAGGAGAACCGGGTTGAGGTCGAGCGCGATCACCCACACCGGGGCGAGCGACAACAGCGCCCCTTCCGCCGTCACACGACTCGCGAGACCGTGGCGGAGGAGGGCGACGAACGACGATCGGCGACGGGCCGACAGCCAGAGCGCAGCCGTGAACGCGTTGAGCACCACGATCGAGACCCCGGCGAGCGCCACGGCGCCGGCCCACGCCCACGACCGGTCGGCGAGACGGGTCGGGGTGTCGGCCGGGTCGAGCGTCGTCAGGACGAGGCCGGCGGCGGCGAGCGAGAACGCCGTACTCGCGACGCGCGCCACGACGTCGCTCGGTTGGGCGTCGTATCGGAGTGCGTGGAGCGACGCCGCCAACGCCGCGATCCCGATCGTGATCGACGGCGATCCGAGGAGCAGCATGGCGAACCCGAACAGCCAGATCGGTGTGACGACACCGACGGGCCCGAAGCGGATCCACGACGCAGGCGTTCGTTCGCACACCACCAGGGCGAGTGCGGCGACGACGAATGCCAGCCAGTCGCCGCTGCGGATCGGCGACGAGATCTCCGTCATGACCTGGACCCAGACCAGGCCGAACGCCAGCCCGACGAGTGCCGAGACGGTGACGACGCTGCGGAAACCAGGTCGGACCAGGGAGCCCCGTGGATCGGTGAGCGTGATCACGACGACAGCTCCGGTCGCCGCGATCGCGAGCTTCGTCGGTCCGGCACCGTACGCTTGCAGGTGCGCCGACGTAGCCCAATTGGCAGAGGCACGAGGTTTAGGTCCTCGGCAGTGAGAGTTCGAGTCTCTCCGTCGGCACCGGGACGCGCCATGGTCGGGCGAGGGGTCGTGGTCTCGTCGTTCGTCCGGTTCGTCATCGGTGCTCTTCCGCCAGAGGGGGCGGTTGCGTGACCGCGCCACCCGCCCGGCGACGCGGTCACGACCCGCTTGACCAACTCATCGGTCCGAACTGACGGGATCTTGAAGAACGCGTGTCCTCGGGTACACGCCGTCCTGAAGGACCGGCGGTCAGTCGACCGGGAGCCAGGCCAGCGAGAGTTGCGTGACCTGGATGTCGGACTTCTCGAGGCCGACCGACAGCGTGGTGATCTCCTTGGCGGTCGCCATCCAGCGCGCGTCGATCTCGGTGACGTCGTCGGCCAAGTCGGCTTCGAGGTCGACCAGGTCGTCCTGGAGCCGGGCGACCTTGTTCTCGGCGGCGTCGAGACGCTCTTTCGAGGCGTTCGTCCGGCCACGGCGGC
>JBPEWX010000561.1:0-7087 GCA_052032235.1 Ilumatobacter sp.
TCACGCGCTTCGGGGTCGGCGATCTCGAGCGACTTGTCGACGTCTCCCCCGGCCTCGGCGACCGCGAGGAACGCGCGCCGGTAGACCTCGTCGGCGAACAGGGCCTCGACCAGCCACGGGGCGATCGCGTCCCAGTCCTGGACCAGGAGGGTGATGGCGACGAACTCGCCGTTCTGACGCCGTTGCGCCCGAGGCTTCGGCTGCTGCACCCGCACCTGCGGCCGCCGGGTGCCGCGCTCCGCCATCGAGACCAGATCGTTGACCGGCAGCCCGACCTGGGCCGCGACCTCGCCGGCGTACAACTTGCGAACGTTCACGTTCGGGTGCTCGTTGACGACTGCCATCGCCGCCTCACCCAACCGGGCGACCGCCTCGGGTGACTGTGGCGTCTGGTGATCGAGGACCCTACCGAGTCGGAACCCGAGGAACGGTTTCGCCTCGTCGACCGCCTTGGCCAGCGCGTCGGGATCGGTCTGGGCCATCTCGCCCGGGTCCTTGCCACCCGGGAACGACGCGACGCTCACCTCGACCTGGTACTTGTCCTCCCACTCGTAGAACCGTTCGGCGGCGCCCTGCCCCGCCGCGTCGGCATCGAACGCCAACACCACCTTGCTCGCGTACCGTTTCAGCAGTCGCACGTGTTCCTCGGTGAAGGCGGTGCCGCACGTGGCGACCGCGCGTGGCAGGCCGGCACGGTGGAACCCGATCACGTCGGTGTACCCCTCGCACACGATCACCTGGTTCTGGTTCACGATGTCGCCCTTGGCCCAGTTGAGGCCGTACAGCGTCTTCGACTTCGTGTAGATCGGCGTCTCGCTCGAGTTCTTGTACTTCGCCGGATCGGACGACCCCGGCAGGATGCGACCCCCGAGCGCCACCGGCTCGTTGTTCTCCGTGAAGATCGGGAACAGCACCCGACCCCGGAACGCGTCCTGGAGCCGGTTCCGTCGATTGGTGAACGCCAATCCGTTGTCGATCAGCAACCGGGCGTCGATCCCGGCCCCGTTCGCGAGGGCGTCCCAGTCGTCGGGTGCCCATCCGAGCTTGAACTGTCGGGCGATCTCCCCGCTGAGGCCACGACTGCGCAGGTAGTCGCGCGCCGCCCGCGCGTCGGGCGACGACAGCAGCCGTTCGTGGTACCAGTCGACGGCGGTCTGCATTGCCTCGACCAGCTTCTTGCGACGGGCCCGTTCCTTCGACTGGGCGCCCGACGTGTAGTTCAGCTGGATGCCGGCACGCGCAGCAAGGTTCTCGACGGCGCCGACGAAGTCGACGTGTTCGATCTCCTGCACGAACGTGAACACGTCGCCCGACTTGTCGCACCCGAAGCACCGGTACCGCCCGGTCTCCTCCCGCACGTTGAACGACGGCGTCTTCTCGGCGTGGAACGGGCACAGGCCCACCCAGTTCCGCCCCGTGCGCTTGAGCTGCACGTGCTGGCCCACCACGTCGACGATCGACACCGTCGAGCGGATCCGCTCGATGTCGTCGTCCGCGATGGCCATGCGCCGAATCTAACCACCCGGTGCGCGACCCGTGCGCCGGAATCCGCCGACCCGATGCACGCCGCCCCGACCTGTCACGATCGGAGCATGATCGACATCGGACGGGTCGGACTCTGGACCGGCCTCCTCGACGCCCACCCCACCGACCGCACCAAGGAACTGGCGGTCGAGCTCGAGGAAATGGGGTGGCCGACCCTGTGGCGTCCCGAGACGTCGGGTCGCGACGCATTCGTCTCCTGCGCCCACCTGCTCGACGCGACGACGACCCTCAACGTCGCCACCGGCATCGCGCAGATGCACGCCCGACATGCCGTCACGACCCGCAACGGCCAGCGCACCCTGCACGAGGCGAGCGGGGGCCGCTTCCTGCTCGGCCTCGGCGTCAGCCACGGGCCCTTCATCGAAGCCGTCCGCAAGGTCGAGTACTCGAAGCCGTACAGCGAGATGGTCGCCTACCTCGACCAGATGCTCCAGGCACCGTTCCACGCCGTCGGCGCCGACGACGAACCGCCGACGGTGCTCGCCGCCCTCGGCCCCAAGATGCTGCAACTCGCCGCCGACCAGGTCCAGGGGGCTCACCCCTACTTCTCCCCCGTCGAGCACACCGCGTTCGCTCGGGAGACGATGGGCGACGGCCCGCTCCTCGCCCCCGAACAGATGGTCGTCGTCGACGACGACCGGGAGCGCGCCACCGAGACGGCGCTGCGCCACATGAAGCGCTACCTGCAGCTCCCCAACTACACGAACAACCTGAAGCGGTTCGGCTTCACCGACGACGACATCTCGACCCCGTCGGAACGCCTCATCGATGCGATCGTCGTCCGCGGCTCGATCGACGACGTGGTCGCCCGAGTCGGCGAGCACCACGACGCCGGCGCCGATCACGTCTGCATCCAGGTCCTGACCCCCGACCTCGAGTTCCCGATGCAGGCGTGGCGCGACCTCGCCGACGCCTTCGACCTCACCTGACACGCGAAACGGGTCGGGTGTCGCAGGGAACGGCCCGGGCGCGAAACGGGTCGGGTGTCGCAGGGAACGGCGACGGAGTCGACATTTCCGGAGATCACCCGACCCGGATCGGTGACGCTTACTTCTGGCTGTCGCTGGCGCCGACGATCGCCTGCGCCGCGGCGAGGCGAGCGATCGGCACGCGGAACGGCGAGCAGCTCACGTAATCGAGACCCGCCTCGTAGAACAGCTCGATCGAGGCGGGGTCACCGCCGTGCTCGCCGCACACGCCGAGCTTCAGGTCGGGCTTGGTCTTGCGACCACGCTCGGCACCGAGCTTGACGAGGTCGCCGACACCCGACTTGTCGATCGAGTCGAACGGGTTCTGCTTGAGCAGGCCCTGCTCGAGGTACGCCGGCATCATGCGGCTCTCGACATCGTCACGGCTGAAGCCGAAGGTCAGCTGCGTCAGGTCGTTCGTGCCGAAGCTGAAGAAGTCGGCCACCTCGGCGATCTCGTCGGCGCGCACGGCGGCGCGCGGCGTCTCGACCATCGTGCCGATCGTGATGTTCGGCTTGCGCTTCATGCCCTTCAGCGCCTCGTCGATCTCCTCCTGCACCCAGCTGCGTGCGAGCGCCAGCTCTTCGCGCGTCACCGTGAGCGGGATCATGATCTCGACGATCGGCTTCTTGCCGGCGTCGCGCAGCTTGGCGGCGGCGTCGAGCAGTGCGCGCACCTGCATGGCGTAGAGGCCCGGCTTGATCACGCCGAGGCGGACGCCGCGGGTACCGATCATCGGGTTGTGCTCCGACCAGTCCTCGGCGGCCTCGAGCATCTGCTGCTCCTTCTTGGAGAGCTTGCCCTTCTTGGCCATCTTGACCTTGAGCTCCTCGACCGACGGGAGGAACTCGTGCAGCGGCGGGTCGAGCAGACGGATCGTGACGGGCAGCCCGTCCATCGCCTCGAGGATCTCCTCGAAGTCGGCCTGCTGGGCCTCGCGCAGCTTCTCGAGCGCCTTCTCCTCCTGCTTCGGCGTGTTCGCCAGGATCATGTCGCGCACGATCGGCAGTCGGTCGGGGGCGAGGAACATGTGCTCGGTGCGGCACAGGCCGATGCCCTCGGCGCCGAGCTCGCGAGCGTTCGCCGCGTCTTCGCCGGTGTCGGCGTTGGCGCGCACGGCCATCTTGCCCTTGCGGATCGCGTCGGCCCACTTGAGGATCGTCGTGAACTCGGCGGGCGGCTCGGAGCCGGCCATCTCGAGCTGGCCGAGCATGATCTCGCCGGTCGTGCCGTCGAGCGACAGCCAGTCGCCCTTCTTCACGACGGTGTCGCCGACCGTGAACTGGTCGCCCGAGATCTTGACGGCGTCGGCGCCGACCACCGCGGGGGTGCCCCAGCCGCGAGCGACCACGGCCGCGTGGCTGACCAGACCGCCGCGTGCGGTCAGGATGCCCTTCGAGGCCATCATGCCGTGCACGTCGTCGGGGCTCGTCTCGTTGCGGACCAGGACGACGTCCTCGCCCTTCTTCCAGGCGGCCTCGGCCTCGTCGGCGGTGAAGTACACGCGGCCGACGGCGGCGCCCGGCGACGCGCCGAGGCCCTTCGTGAGCACGTCGCCCTTCTTCGCGAACTGCGGGTGCAGCACGGAGTCGAGGTGATCCTCGGTCACGCGCATGACCGCTTCTTCGCGGCTGATCTTCCAACGGCCACCCTGACCGTCCTTGGTGCCCTTGGTCATGTCGACGGCCATCTTGAGCGCCGCGGCGCCCGTGCGCTTGCCGACACGCGTCTGGAGCATCCAGAGCTTGCCCTGCTCGATCGTGAACTCGGTGTCGCACATGTCTTCGTAGTGCGTCTCGAGCCGCACGAAGATGTCGAGCAGCTCCTTGTAGATCTCGGGGAACGCCCGCTTCATGTCGTCGAGCGTCTCGGTGTTGCGGATACCCGCCACGACGTCTTCGCCCTGGGCGTTGATGAGGAAGTCGCCGTACGGCTTGTTCTCGCCGGTCGCCGCGTTGCGGGTGAAGCCGACGCCGGTCGCCGACATGTCGTCACGGTTGCCGAACACCATCGTCTGCACGTTCACCGCGGTGCCGAGCTCGTGGCTGATCTTCTCGCGGACGCGGTAGGCGATCGCACGCTGACCGTTCCACGACTTGAACACGGCCTCGATGGCGCCGGTCAGCTGCACGCTCGGGCGCTGCGGGAACGGCTCGCCGGTGTGCTTCTTGACGGCCTTGAGGTACGTCTTGCAGAGGCCCTTGAGGGTGTCGGCGTCGAGGTCGGCGTCGTTGGTGGTGCCGGCGGCTTCCTTGGCCGCCTCGAGCGGGTGCTCGAACACCTCACCCGGGACGCCCAGCACGATGCGGCCGTACATGGCGATGAACCGACGGTACGAGTCGTACGCGAACCGCTCGTTGCCGGTCACGTGTGCCAGCCCCTCGACGCTCTCGTCGTTGAGACCGAGGTTGAGGACGGTGTCCATCATGCCCGGCATCGAGAACTTGGCACCCGAGCGCACCGACACGAGCAGCGGGTCGTGCGCGTCGCCGAGCTTGCGGCCCATCGCCTTCTCGAGCTTGAACACGTGGTTCGCGATCTCGTCGTCGAGGCCCTCCGGCCAGCCGCCGTGCATGTAGTCACGGCATGCGTCGGTCGAGACGGTGAATCCCGGCGGTACCGGCAACTCGAGCACCGTGGTCATCTCGGCGAGGTTCGCACCCTTGCCACCCAACAGATCCTTGTAGGTCATGGGGGACTTCCGGTGCTTATGGTCGAAGCTGTAGACGTAAGGCATCGGGGTGCAGTCTACGAAACTTCTCAGCCGCTCCCCAGGGCCTCTTCCCCGATCGCCGTAGGCTTCGGTCCCATGGTCCGTCTGCTCGGTTTCGACGTTCACGTCCGGACCGGCTTCGTCGTCTTCCTCGCCCTGATCGTCTTCTTGTACCAGGACGCGTTCGGTGTCTGGCTCGCGGCCGGCATCGCCGTCTTCACGTTGCTCCACGAGTTCGGCCACGCGATCGCCGCCCGCCGCGCCGGGGCCAAGGCCGAGATCTCCCTCGACTTCCTGGCCGGCTACACCTCGTTCCGCGAGTCGCCCGGACGTCCGATCTCGCCCGGCATGCGTGCCGTCATCTCGGCTGCCGGACCGGCGGTCCACATCGGCACGAGCATGTTGGTACTCGTCGCGATGGGCGTGAACCCGCTCTCGATCGACAGTGTCGGCCAGACCGACGCCACCGCCGCCATCTGGTGGGCGGGTCCGGCGATCGGGGCGATCAACCTGATCCCGGTCCTGCCCCTCGACGGCGGACACATCGTCCTGACCGGCGTCGAGAAGATCACCGGCGACCGGGCACTGCGGATCATGACGATCGCCAGCATCGCCCTCACCGGCGGGTTCGCCGTGTTCATGTTCTCGACCGGCCGACCGGGCTTCGCGATCTTCATCGCCTTCCTCCTGATCAGCCAGTTCCAGATCCTCCAGTCGGCCGGCTCCCGCACCGGACGAAGCGCAGCGCCCGGGCGCGCCGTCAATGCCGAGGCGCAGGCCTGGCAGACCGGACGTCCCGGAATCCTCGAGCCCGGACAGCGCATCTCCCCGTGGTTCGAGGCCCACCGTGCGCTCACCCAGGGCGACCAGGGCGGGGCGATGGGCGTGATGCTCGCCGACCTTCGCTCGCCCGCCCCGAAGAACTGGTTGCCACCGTCGGCGGCCAACCCGAACCAGCTACGGGCCGTCGTCGACGTGTTGCCGGCCGAGCTGCCCCACGCCAACGCCTACAGCAGCCGGGTCATGGCCGAGGTGTTGCTCGCCATCGGCGACGTGCAACGCGCCGGCGCCTATGCCGCCGCCGCGTACGGCGACCATCGCCAGTGGCCCCTGGCCATGGTGGTCGCCCGGGCCTCGGCGGCGATGGGCGACGACGACAACGCCGTCCGATGGCTCGGCGCCGCGACCGAGGCGGCCGGGCCCGAGAGCGCCGCTGTCGTCGGTCAGGTCATGGACCGTGCGCCCGAGCTGATCCGGGTCCGGACCCGCCCCGAGTTCGCCTCGCTGCGCAACCGAGTCGCCTGACGACGGTCGGTCGTCGGCCTCAGAACTGGACGACGTCGCCGAGGTCGCTCGAACGCTTGACCCAGCCGAGCGCCGCCGTGCCGGACACGCTCGTCAAGGTGCCGACCTCCTGGTCGCCGTCGACGACCGGGTCGCCGACCGCGGCGCCCTCGGGCACGGTCAGGCGTCGGAGCGACTTGGGCGCCTCGGCGGCCCGGCTGTCCATCCGCTCGACGAGCTCTTGTCCTGGGTAACACCCCTTGGTGAAGTCGACGGCGAGCTTCGTGAGTCCGGTACCGGCCGGGATCGTGTCACCGGGGACGATCTCGGCACCCATGCGCGGCCACCCCATCGCGACGCGCGCCGTGTCGTCGGCCTCCGCGGCGCCGTCGGCGGCCTGCAACGTGAGCGTGGCGTCGACGCGGATCTTGAACCGCTCGAGCCGTGCCAGCAGCTCATCGCCGAACCCGGCATCGGTGTCGAGTTCGAACCGGGCGTCGTCGGTGCGGGTCAGCCGTGCGAGCACGTCGATCTTGCCGGTGGGCTGGAGCACGAACGTCCAGCGCTGCTCCGCCAC
>JBPEWX010000562.1:0-5177 GCA_052032235.1 Ilumatobacter sp.
CACGGGCTCACCGCATCCACCGCACCGCACCACACCCGCCCAGCCTCCCGAACGCCCAGCGACTGACAGAAAGGCCCGAGATGTCGATCGTCGCACCATCCGAACTCGACGCCGCGACGCCGCCACCGCAGCCGCAGGAGCGGAAGAAGCCGAAGCGCCGTCGCGCGCGTTCGCCGAAGCTGCCCTACGGCCTGATCGTGCCCGCCGTCGGCGCGCTCGTCGTCGGCCTCGCCTATCCGATGGGTTGGCAGATCCTCAACTCGATGCGCGAGTTCGGTCTGCGCCAGCAGTTCGGTGAGGCGGCCCCCTGGATCTGGTTCGACAACTACTCCACCCTCCTGAGCGACACCTTCTTCTGGACCGTCGTCCTCCGCTCGCTCGTGTTCATGGCCGCCACCGCCGCAGCGACGATGGTGATCGGCATCGGACTCGCCCTCCTCATGAAGGCCGCGCCGACGTGGGCGCGCCTCGTGCTGCAGAGCGCACTCCTCCTCGCGTGGGCGATGCCGATCGTCGCCCAGATGACCGTGTTCAGCTGGCTGATCGACCCACGCAACGGTGTGCTCAACTACCTGCTCACCCAGTTGCCCGGCGTCGACATGATCGGTCACAACTGGCTCGAGGAGCCACTCAGCTTCTTCTTCGTCGCCTCGGTGATCATCACCTGGGCGTCGGTACCGTTCGTCGCGATCTCGGTCTACGCCGCGCTCACCCAGGTGAGCGACGAGATCCTCGAGGCGGCCCAACTCGACGGCGCCAATGCCCGACAGGCATTGGGGTACGTCATCATGCCCATCATCCGTCCCGTCCTCATCATCCTCCTGCTGCTGCAGTTCATCTGGGACCTGCGGGTCTACGCCCAGATCCAGCTGCTCCAGGATCTCGGGCCCAAGGGCGACGACTACGACCTCCTCGGCACGTACATCTACGGTCTCGGCATCGGCCAGGGCCAGTTCGGTCTCGCCGCCGCCGCGGCGATGATCGTGTTGCTGATCACGCTCTGTGTCAGCGGGTTCTACGTGCGCGAGCTCCTCCGAGAGGACGCAGCCTGATGAACCGCCGATTCAAGCGCTACCTCGCCGCCGTCGCCGCGGTGCTCATCGCCATCGTGTGGGCCTTCCCGGTCTATTGGATGATCAACTCGTCGTTCCTCACGCCGCTCACCATCAGCGGCCTGACCCCGACGTTCCTGCCCTTCGACGGCACCCTCCAGAACTACCGCGACGTCACGACCGAGACCCCGTTCTTCGAGGCCCTGACGATGTCGATCATGGTGGTCGCCGTCGCGTTGATCGTCTGCCTCGCGTTCGCCACACTGGCTGCACTCGCCATCTCCCGCTTCCGCTTCAAAGGCCGCAAGACCTTCGTGCTGACGGTCATCCTCGTCCAGATGCTGCCCGCCGAAGCGATGTTCATCGCCCAGTTCCAGATGATCTCCGAACTGGGGTTGCTCAACTCGCTGGCCGGCGTCTCCATCATCTACGTCGCCATGGTCGTGCCGTTCACGATCTGGATGCTGCGCGGCTTCGTCGCCGGCGTTCCGATCGAACTCGAAGAGGCAGCGATGGTCGACGGGTGCACCCGTCTCCAGGCGTTCCGGCGGATCACGTTCCCGCTCATCGCCCCCGGACTGGTCGCGTCCGGCGTGTTCGCGTTCATCCAGGTCTGGAACGAGTTCGCGCTGGCCTCGGTGCTCCTGACCGACGACGAGGTGCAGACGCTCCCGCTGTGGCTCCGCGACATCGCGCAACAGTCGAACCTCGGCGCCCCCGAGTGGGGCCAGATCATGGCCGGCTCGGTGCTCGTCGCCGTCCCGGTCATCATCTTCTTCGTGATCGTGCAGGGCCGCATGGCGCAAGGTCTCGTCGGCGGAGCGGTGAAGGGGTGACGGCCGGCACCCCGTTGTCGTCCCCGAACTCGACGCCGACGACGACCACGACCACGCCCACGACCACGAATGACTCGACTGCCGTGATGGAGCAGCACTCGCCGGCGCTCGGCGTGCTGATGCCGGGCTTCGTCGGCACGACCCTGCCCGACTGGCTCGCCGCCCTGCTCCGGCACGGCCTCGGTGGCGTCTGCCTGTTCGCCCACAACATCGTGTCACCGGCCCAGGTCGCCGCGCTCACCGGCGCCATTCGTGCCGCCAACCCGAACGCCATCGTGGCGATCGACGAAGAAGGCGGCGACGTCACGCGGCTGCACCAACACCACGGCTCACCGTTCCCCGGCAACGCCGTGCTCGGTCGCATCGACGACCTCGACGTCACCGTCGCCGTGGCCCGGGAGGTCGGCGCACAGCTCGCCGACGTCGGCATCCACCTCACGTTCGCGCCCGACGCCGACGTCAACTCGAACCCCGACAACCCCGTCATCGGTGTTCGCAGCTTCGGCGCCGACCCCGCCTCGGTCGCCGCGCACACGGCGGCGTGGACCAGCGGTGTGCAGGCCGCCGGTGTCGCCGCCTGCGCCAAACACTTCCCCGGACACGGCGACACCTCGACCGACTCCCACGTGTCGGAACCGGTCGTGACCGCCGACGCTGCCACCATCATGAACCGTGAACTGGTGCCCTTCGTCGCTGCCGTCGAGGCCGGCACCCGGTCGATCATGACGTCGCACATCCGCGTCCCGGCACTCGATCCCGACTCGGTCGCCACCTTCTCCACGACCATCCTCACCGATCTGCTTCGAGACCGTCTGGGGTTCGACGGGGTCATCGTCACCGACGCGCTCGACATGGTCGGCGCCTCCGGAACCCGAGGCATCCCGGCCGCCGCGGTCGAGGCCGTCGCCGCCGGCGCCGACCTGCTCTGTCTCGGACAGCGTGGGTCCGAGCGCGAGGTCGCCGAGATCGCCGAGGCGCTGATGACAGCCGACCGTGCCGGTCGGCTGCCGGCCGGCCGTCTCGTCGCCGCCGCCGAGCGCTGTCTCGGCCTGGCTCAGTGGGCCGCCGAGCACCGCCCGCTCGATCGCTCGCACACCGCAGCGACCTACGAACGCCTCACCGATCCGCAACGCCTGGCGGCATCGTTCACACTCTCCGACCGCGCCCGCTCGGCGCTGGCCGACAACACTCGACCCGTCCGCTGGGTCCGGATCGACCCCGAACTCAACGTCGCCGTCGGCGTCACCCCGCTCGGGCCGTTCTTCGACGGCGGCGCCGTGCCGTCACTCGTCGTGCCGGTCGACGATCGTGCCGCGGCTGCCGAGTCCGTCGCCGAGTACGTCGCCGAGCCCGGCGTCTTGACCCTCGTCGTCGGTCGGGAGTTCCATCGCGACCCCGGCGCGCTCGACGCGGCCATGGCGATCGTCGAACGATCCGAGGCGCTGATCGTCGACATGGGGTACGCCCACTCCGAGCACGTCGACATCGCCACCTTCGGTGCCTCCCGCCGCATCGGCGAGGCGCTGCTCCGACTCGTGGAAGGGTCGGCGTGAGGATCGGCATCGACATCGGCGGCACGAAGATCGAGGCCGTCGCCATCGACGACGACCTCGACGTGCTCGCGACCTTTCGGGCGCCGGTGCGCCCAGGTCCGAAAGGCGTCACCGCCGGCGCCATCGAAGCCAGCGAGGCGGTCGCGCGCGCCGCCGGGGGCGAGATCGAATCGGTCGGCATCGGTGTACCCGGCGCGATCCGGCGCGGCGTCGTCCGCAACGCCCGCAACCTCTGCATCGAGTCGCTCGACCTCGAAACCGCAGTGCATCAGGCGACCGGGGTCGAGGTGCGGGTCGCCAACGACGTCAACGCCGCCGCCGTCGGAGCATGGGGCCTGCGAGGTGCTTCCTCGAAGGCGTTCGCCTATCTCAACCTCGGCACCGGTTTGGCCGCCGGGCTCGTGGTCGACGGTCGCGTGTGGGAGGGCGCCCGAGGGCTCGCCGGCGAGATCGGCTACGTCTCCGCCGACCCCCACGGCCCCGGTCACGTCGACGGCCTCGCCGGTTCACTCGAGGGATACGCGTCCGGGTCGGGTGTCGTCGCCCAGTGGGGCGTCGAGGGTGCCACGGCGGTCGACGTGTTCCGAGCCGCCGCAGCCGGCAACGATCGAGCGATCGCGATCCGCGACGGCGTGTACTTCGGTGCGGCGAGCGCAGTCCGGGTGTTGGCGCTCACCTTCGACCCCGACACCGTCGTGGTCGGCGGCGGTCTGACCCGACTCGGCCGGCCGCTGTCCGACGGCATGGCGAAGCACTTCGCCGCCTGGTCGGAGGCATCGCCCCTCATCGCGTCGCTCGAACTCGACGCCATCACCTCACTGCTCGCCGACGAACGACCCGTCCACGCCATCGGAGCTGCGATCATGGGAGAACGCCATGGCTGAAATCGTGATCGTCGACAACCCCGAGGACGGCGGCGAGCTCGTCGCCCGCCACATCGCGGCCCAGATCCGTGCCCGCCCCGAGTTCACCCTCGGGGTCGCCACCGGGTCGACGCCGCTGCCCGTCTACGCCGCCCTGCGACGTGAGTGCGAGGCGGGCCTCGACGTGTCGAACGTGACCGCGTTCGCGCTCGACGAGTACGTCGGTCTGCCCGGCGATCACCCCGAGAGCTACCGCAGCGTGATCCGACGCGAGGTCACCGAGCCGCTCGGCCTCGACCCGGCGCGGGTCCACGTGCCCGACGGCGACGAGGCGACGATCGAGACGGCGGGCGAGCGCTACGAAGCGCTCCTGGCGACCAGCGGTGGCGTCGACCTGCAGTTGCTCGGCATCGGCACCGATGGGCACGTTGGCTTCAACGAACCTGGCTCGTCACTCGCCTCGGCGACGCGCATCAAGACGCTCACCGCGCAGACGCGAGCCGACAACGCCCGGTTCTTCGACTCGCCCGAACAGGTGCCGACCCACTGCATCACCCAGGGCATCGGGACGATCCTCCGTGCCGCCCACCTCGTGTTGTTGGCGTTCGGTGACGGCAAGGCCGACGCCGTCGCCGGCGCGGTCGAAGGGCCGGTCACTGCGTCGGTGCCCGGATCGTGCATCCAGCTCCATCAGCACGTCACCGTGGTCGTGGACGAACCCGCTGCGTCGCGGCTCGAACGGTCGGACTACTACCGGTGGGTGTACGCGAACAAGCCGCACTGGCAAGGGCTGTGACGATGCCTTCGACGCTGATCCACTCCGGCACGCTGGTCGACGCGAACGGTGAACGGCCCGGCTGGGTCCACGTCGAC
>JBPEWX010000563.1:0-2754 GCA_052032235.1 Ilumatobacter sp.
CGACGAACTGGGCTACGTCGACACCGACGGCAACGGCATCCGGGAGATGCCCGGCGGCGGTGACGACATCGTCCTGCGCCACGCGGTGAACACCGACTCCGATCTCGGTGGTGCGATGGGCGAACTGTGGAGCAACTGGATGAACGCGATCGGCATCGGCGTCGAGCTCGAGGCGTACGACCAGGACCAGCTGTTCGGCGTGATCGTCGACGGCACCTACGACACCTTCTACTGGGGCTGGGTGCCGTTCGTCGACCCCGATCCGCTCCTGTCGTACTTCACCGAAGCCGAGCTCGGGAACTGGAACGACGCCAACTGGTTCGACCCCGAGTACGACGCGCTCTACGCGGAGCAGAACCAGGAGGTCGATCCGGAGCGTCGTCGGGAGATCGTGCACGAGATGGTGCGCATCGTTCACGACGCGGCGATCTATCCGGCGCTCTGGTACACGCCCGACCTGCAGGCGTACCGCACCGACCGGTTCGAGGGATTCGTCCGCCAACCGGCGGAGGTCGGCCCGGTGATCTTCTCGCAGTCGTCGCCGTCGTACGCACTCATCACCCCGGTCGGCGGCACCGACGCCCCGGACACCTCCGAGGGCACCGCATCCGATGCCACGACGGCACCGGGTGACACGACTCCGGACGGCAGCACACCGGCAGCGACCGACGGCAATGATGACGACGACGGCGGCAACGGCGCGCTGATCGCCGTGATCGTCGGCGTCCTCGTCGTCGCCGGTGCGGGGGCGTTCTTCTTCGCCAAGCGCAGAGGCTCGGCAGACGAACGTGAGTGACCTCGACGCCCCGCAACCGGGGCGTTCGTCACCGAGCCGACCCGCGATGGTGGGCACCGAGCGGCGATGAACGCCGCCTACGTCACGAAGAAGGTGATCGGGGCGTTCAGCACCCTGTTGTTCGTCCTGGTCATCAACTTCTTCCTGTTCCGGGTCGTCGCCGACGACCCGTTCGGCAGCCTGCTGCGCGGCAGCCGGGTGCCGACCGACAAGGTCGAGCAGCTCCGCAGCGACTTCGGACTCGACGAACCGACCTGGAAACAGTTCCTGCTGTACCTGCGGCAGACGGCACAGCTCGACTTCGGGCTCTCGTTCCAGACCCGTCAGCCGGTGTGGGACGACATCCAGGGCAAGATCTGGCCCACCGTGCTGCTCGTGGGGGTCTCGGCGATCCTGTCGATGGTGATCGGCGTCGTGGCCGGCTTCGTCGCCGCCTGGCGACGCGGTTCGGCCGCCGACTATTCGATCACGTCGTCGACGATGGTCTTCTACTCCATGCCCGACTTCTGGCTCGGCATGCTCCTGCTGTACGCCTTCGCCGTCGTCCTGCCGTGGTTCCCGGTCGGCGGGATGTCCGACCTCCGGTCCGACGCGACGGGCATCGCGGCGTGGGCCGACACCGCGAAGCATCTGTTCCTGCCGGCGCTCACCCTGACGCTCGCCTACCTCGGCGAGTACGCGATCGTGGCCCGCTCGGCGCTGCTCGACGTGATGGGCGAGGACTACCTGACCGTCGCCCGCGCGAAGGGACTGCGCGACGTGATGGTGCGGCGGCGCCATGCCGTCCCGAACGCGCTCCTGCCGGTCGTCACGCTCGCGGCGATCAACCTGGGCTTCGTGCTCTCCGGCGCCATCGCCGTCGAGACGGTGTTCTCGTGGCCCGGTCTCGGACGCGCCACCACCGACGCGATCCGCGGGCCCGACCTGCCCGTGCTCCAGGCGCTGTTCCTGCTGTTCAGCGCCGCCGTGATCTTCTTCAACCTCGTCGCCGACCTCCTCTACGTCTGGCTCGACCCGCGAGTGAGGCCGTCGTGAACGCGGTGACGGTGCGGAACCCGACGTGGGCTCGGCGGCGGCGGGCGATGGGCACGTTCACGCGCCGGTTCTGGGCGTCGCGACCCGGCATGATCGGCCTCCTCATCCTGCTCGTGTTCGTCGCCATCGCGCTCGCTGCGCCATTGATCGCCGACCGATCCGGACTCGACACGGCGGTGGCCCGCGCGGACGGTGTCCCGCAGTGGGCGTCGCCGAGCGAACACCCGCCACTCGGCACCGACTACCTCCGCCGAGACGTGTGGACCCAGTTCGTCTGGGGAAGCCGGATCTCGCTGTTCGTCGGGTTGGCCGCCACGGTCGTCACGATCGCGCTCGGTGCCCTCGTCGGTGTCGTCGCCGGCTTCGTCGGCGGACGCACCGACAGCGTGTTGATGCGGATCACGGAGTGGTTCCTCGTCATCCCGTTCCTGCCGCTCGCCATCGTGCTCGCGTCCGTGCTCGGGCGGTCGGTCTGGAACATCATCTTCGTGATCGGGGTGACGTCGTGGCCGTCGACCGCTCGACTCGTCCGAGCGCAGGTGCTCACGGTCAAGCAACGCCTGTTCGTCGACCGGGCCCGGTCACTCGGCGCCTCGAACGCGCACATCGTGTTCCGCCACATCATGCCGAACGTGAGCGGTCTCATCCTGGCGACGGCGACGCTCGCCGTGCCGATCTCGATCCTGACCGAGACGACGCTGTCGTTCCTCGGTCTGGGCGACCCGCGCAACCCGTCGTGGGGTAAGACCCTCGTGGAGGCGTTCGAGAACGGGGCCCTGACGCTGCGGGCGTGGTGGTACTTCACGCCCGCCGGCGTCGGGATCCTGCTCGTCGTCCTGGCGTTCACGCTGATCGGTCAGACCCTGGAGCAGATCGCCGACCCGAGACTGGCGGGGCGGCGATGAGCGGCGGCCCGCTGTTGT
>JBPEWX010000564.1:0-7084 GCA_052032235.1 Ilumatobacter sp.
GAACAGCCCGGCGGTCATGACCGACGCTGCGATCACGTGGGGATACGCGGCGAGCGTCGTGACGTTGGTGAGCACAGCCCAGACGTCGGTCATCTCGGCGCGGCCGGTCTCGGGGTTGTAGACGGCGCCGACCGGGTGCTGCATCCACGAGTTGGCGGCGATGATGAAGTACGCCGACAACCAGGTGCCGATCGCGGCCGCCCAGATCGTGGCGAGGTGGAGCTTCTCGTTGATCCGTCCCCAGCCGAAGATCCAGAGGCCGAGGAACGTCGATTCCAGGAAGAAGGCGACGAGTGCCTCCATCGCCAGTGGTGCACCGAACACGTCGCCGACGAACCGGGAGTAGTCGGCCCAGCCCATCCCGAACTGGAACTCCTGCACGATGCCGGTGACGACACCCATGGCGAAGTTGATCAGGAACAGCTTGCCGAAGAACTTGGTGAGCCGGAGGTCGGCCTCGTCACGGTGCCGGTACCACCGGGTGTGGAACCACGCGACCATCATCGACAAGCCGATCGTGAGGGGCACCATGAAGAAGTGGTAGACGGTCGTGATGCCGAACTGCCACCGGGCGAGACCGAGCGGATCCATGCCGCCGAGTCTTGCACGGCGGTCGAAAGATCCGGACAATCCCGTCGCCGAGAAGAGTCACGTTCTGTCGGGACGAAAGTCCCTGGTGCGGTGACTCGCCGTCAGTGGCGCTCGCGCTGCCATTCGTCCTGGTTGACCAGGACGAACAGCCAGATCATCGCCGGCACCGCGGTCACCGCGGCTGCGGCGAAGACGATGATCAGCCCGACCATCGTCGCCCGGGCACCGGCCGCTTCGTCGATCGTCATCGCATCGACCAGGATCCAGTCGTACTGGGCGACGCCCCACCCGACGACGATGGCGCCGACCGCGGCGACGGCGGTGAGTCGGGCCCAGGCCCAGCGGCCGCGTCGCAACAGTGCCAAGGTCGCCACGCCGGCCAGCGCCGACGCGATCACGAGCGGGAGGCCACGGGTGTGGAGACCGTCGGCGAGCGCCTGTGCGTCCGGGTCGAGCTCGATCGCAGCGGCCGCGACGAGAGCGACGGCGCCGGTCACGACGCCCGCCCAGAGTGCACGCTCGCCGATCGTCGTCGCGAGCCGGTGCCGCCCGCCGCGTTCGGCGTCGGCGGCGAGAAAGGTGGCGGCGAGGAACGACACGGTGAGCACGGCGAGCGCGCCACCCACCCACGACGTCGGGCCGGTCCACGATCGCCAGACGTCGCCGTCGCCGTCGGCGGGCACCTGGCCGCTCGCGATCGCGCCGGCGATCATCCCGAGGAAGAACGGGGTGACGACCGACGAGGTGGCGAAGACGATCCCGTGCAGTCGGGCTTCGCGCACGCTGCCGGAGTACTTGCGGAACGCGAATGCGCCACCGCGGAGCACGATCCCGAGACCGACGAGCAGCCACGGGACGAAGAGGGTTTCCATCATCGCCCCGAACGCGGTCGGGAAGCCGGTCCACATGAACACCAGGATGTAGATCAGCCAGACGTGGTTGGCTTCCCAGACCGGCCCGATCGAGCGGTCGATCTGTGACCGGAGGTGAGCGCCCTTTCTGGCGTCGCCGGCCAGGAGGTCCCAGACGCCACTGCCGAAGTCGGCGCCCCCGAGGATCGCGTAGGCGACGACGCCCAGGAACATCAGGGCCGCAGCGATGTCGTTGACGTTCATGCCGGCACCGTGTCGTCGTCGTCCGCCTGGAGGACGCCGCTCGGACCGTACGGCGTGGGCAGGTCGGATTCGGGGTCGTCGCGCCAGCGTCTGGCCATGCCGAGCAGCACCTTGGTGGCCGCGAACGCCATGCTGGCGTACACGACGACCATCACGACGAGGCTGATCCAGACGCCGGAGTTGCTCGTCACCGCGTCCTCGGTGCGCATGTAGCCGTAGACGATCCAGGGTTGACGCCCGACCTCGGTCGTGATCCATCCCGCTTCCATGGCGATCACGGCGAGCCCGCCGGCGACGACGGTGGCGCGAAGGAACCACGGATCGTCGAAGACGCGGTCGGGATCGTCGCGATGACGCCGACGCCGCCACACGTACCACGCCGCCACGCCGATCATCGCGAATCCGGCGCCGATCATGATCTGGAACGACCAGTGCACGATGTTGGCCGGCGGCCGCTCGTCCTCGGGGATCTGGTCGAAGCCGGTGATGACCGCGTCGAACGATCCGCCGGCGATCAGCGATCCGATGTCGGGGATCGAGATGCCGCCGACCACCTCGCCGTCGACGAGGAAGCCACCGATGATCAGGTCGGCGCGCGACTCGGTCTCGGTGGCGAGTTCCATGGCCGCCAACTTCGACGGCTGGTCGTCGATCAGGCGGTCGCCGGTCAGGTGGCCGACGAACGGTTGGACGACGGCGAACGCCGCTGCGAAGACGAACGGCACGGTGAATCCGATGCGGTGGAGGCGGTCGCGTCGTCCTCGCAGCATGCCGACGGCGTACACGCCGGCGGTGAGGAAGCCGGTCAC
This sequence comes from Ilumatobacter sp., assembly GCA_052032235.1. Taxonomy (GTDB): domain Bacteria; phylum Actinomycetota; class Acidimicrobiia; order Acidimicrobiales; family Ilumatobacteraceae; genus Ilumatobacter. The sequence continues at coordinate 2,516 of JBPEWX010000564.1, forward strand.
GATGAACGTCGCCACGTACATGTGGGCGAACTGGCCCCAGAGCGCGTCGTTGAAGATCGCGGCGACCGGGTCGACGTCGGTCACCGTGCCGTCGGGGAGCTGGGTGAAGCCGGCCGGGGCGTTCATCCAGGCGTTGACGGCGAGGATGCAGAACGTGCCGAACAGCCCCGACGCCATGATCGGGATCAGGGTGCGGAGGTGCACCTCCGGCTTCAGCCGACCCCAGCCGTACAGGTAGATGCCGATGAAGATGGCTTCGAGAAAGAAGGCGATGCCCTCGAGCGCGAACGGCAGCCCGATCACGTCGCCGTAGGTCGACATCATGCCGGGCCACAGGAGCCCCATCTCGAAGCTGAGGATCGTGCCCGAGACGGCGCCGACGGCGAACAGCACGGCCGCCGCCTTCCCCCACCGTTTCGCCAGCAGGAGCGCGTCGTGGTCATCGTTGCGGATGCCACGCCGGTGGACGACATAGATCATCGCCGGGAAGGCGACGCCGAAGCACGACAGGACGATGTGGAAGCCGAGTGACAGCGCCATCTGGTAGCGGGCTGCCAGGAGCTCGTTCGCGGCGAGCAGCATGTGGGGTCACACTCTCTTTGCAGGGTGGGTGGAGGTGGCTCGAGCACCACGCTACATTGTTCGAACCACCAGTTTGTCCGGACAATCGGTCGGACATCAGCGTCACGAATCAGCGAGGTCGTTTCATGTCACGCCGCAGTATCGCACTCACCGCCGTCATCACGGCCACCGCCGTCGCCGGCCTCGCCGCGTGCGGTGGTGACGACGACGGTGGCGAGGCGGCGCCGATCGCCGAGACCGGCGACCCATCGGACGCGACGGCGGTCGCCGGCGCCGTGCCCTACGGTCCGGTCGATCCGGTCACGGCTGCGACGCTGGCCGAGAACGACTCGATCACCGTGATCGACGTCCGAACGCCGGAGGAGTATGCGGAGGGGCACCTCGCCGGTGCGACCCTGCTCGACTTCTACGAGCCGACGTTCGCCGAGCAACTCGCCGAGCTCGAACGTGACGGCACGTACCTGCTGTACTGCCGGTCCGGCAACCGTTCCGGCCAGGCCGCGTCGATCATGGCCGACCTCGGCTTCGAGCAGGTGTACGACCTGCAAGGCGGCGTCGTCGCCTACGGGTCCGCCGGCCTCCCACTCGACGGCTGACGGGCCCTACCGTGGCGGAATGACCTTCCGTCCCCTGAACGTCCCGCCGCCCGACCACGACGGCGAACGTCGCTACGTCCACGTCATCGGCGCGTCGATCTTCGTCGACGATCGGCCCGCCGACGAACGCTGGGACACCCACTTCGTCGGGGTGGTCGACGACGTCGCCTGGTGGGCGGTCGACGTCCCGCCCGACGCCGACGACCCGAGCTACGGGGCGTCACTCGACCTGCGCGCCTTCTTCGGGCGGGCGCCCGAGCATCACTGGCTCGCTGCCGGTCGCGGCGTCCAGCTCGTCGAGTGGGCGCGCACCCATCGCTTCTGCGGTCGCTGCGCCGCCCCCACCGAGCCGTCCGCCGAGGAGCGTTCGATGCGGTGTGCGGCGTGTGGACTCGTCGCTTTCCCGCGTCTCGCGCCGGCGATGATCACGCTGGTGACCCGAGGCGCGGCCGGCCCCGACCAAGAGGTCCTGCTGGCGCGCGGTGTGCAGTGGTCGATCCCCATGTACTCGTGCCTGGCCGGCTTCGTGGAGCCCGGCGAATCGCTCGAGGCTGCGGTCGTGCGCGAGGTCGACGAAGAGGTCGGGATCGTGGTCTCGAACCCGGAGTACTTCGGGAGCCAGCCGTGGCCGTTCCCCAACAGCCTGATGATCGGGTTCACCGCCACGTACGAGTCGGGCGACATCGTCTGCGATCCGACCGAGATCGCCGACGCAGGCTGGTACCGGCGTGACGACCTCCCGATGATCCCGCCGGGCATCTCGATCGCCCGCCGGTTGATCGATGCCTGGGTCGCTCAGGTGAAGTAACCGAACGCGTCGACCACGAGGTGGCCGAGCGGGGGAGTGGCGTCGGCCGGCCCGTCCTCGACTCGGAAACGACTCTGGCCGTCTGTGACGGCGATGATCGCGCTCGCCGCTCGTGTCGATCCCGGTACCGACCAGTTCAACAGCGACGTCGACGGCTCGGGCGTGCCGGCGGCCCAACCGGTCGCGTGGCCCGGTCGACTCGCCGCGGCGATCGTCGTGTTCCACACGACCCCCGACGCGGTCGCCGGGACGCCGACCGGTCGGGCGTCGACCGTGACCGCCTGGCGGTCGGCGAGCGCCCCCGTCGACAGGCGGGAGTCGAACGCCCGGTCGGGCCGGATCGCGACGAACCGGCCCTCGGTGCCAGGCGCCGCGTCGGCCGAGGTGATGTAGCCGGTGACGTCGACGATCACGTCGGCCCGACCGTCGTTCCGGAAGTAGGACGTCAACGCGATCCGCCCGTCGGTGCCGGCCGGGACGATCGCGGCGTTGGCGACCGCCTCGCCGGCGGTGACGTTGAGCGTCGAGGTCGCTCCGACCACGTCGGTCCGTCCGGCCGGAATCGCCTGCACCCAGCCGTTCGACGTCGCCCGTGCGGCCGTCACGGTCACGACCCACGCGTCGACGAGCGTCGGGTCGACACCGGTGGGGGTCGGCACCGTCCGGACCTCGCCGGTCGTGAGCGGCGAGGCGGTGCGCGAGTCGAGGACCCGCTGCGCGCGTGGCAACTCGACGAAACGTCCGGCGGCGACCGCCGAACTCTCGGCCCGGAACCATCCCAACAGGTCGACGACGATGTGGCCGCGGGCGATCGAGTTGATCGAGATCGACCCGTCGTCACCCACCGGCACGACGGCCAGGTTCGCTCGGGTCTGCCCGGGACGGTCGATGTTCAGGTTCGAGAACGCCCCCAGTTCGGCGCTGCCGGTGGGGAACGCCTGCACGTGGCTGCGACGATCGGCGGCGGCGCTGACGATGTTGACGACGACCGCCGTCACGCTGCCAGCGGGGAGGTCGGCGGCGGTCACGATCGGCAGTTCGAGGGTCTCGCCCGGCCAGAGTTCGCCGATCAGGTCGATCGGGCCGATCGCCTGATCGGTGCGGGTGTCGAGCACTCGCCGAGGGACGGCGAGGGGCTCGAACACCGCCGGGCGTCCGTCGATCCCGGCGCTGTCGGGCGGGGTCGGGAGCGCGAACTGACCGTGGCCGAAACGGTTGTCGACGCCCGGGTCGCCACGGTCGACGGTCTGGTTGCGGAGATACGCGCCGAGTGGCCGTCCACCGGCAGCGAGACCGGCGTCGAGGACGAGCGCGGCGGCGCCGGCGACGACCGGTGCGGCGGCGCTGGTCCCGGAGAACGTCGAGCCGTACACCACGCTCGAGAAGCCCGAAGGGGCGGCGAGGTCGGGTGCTTCGCGGCCGTCGTTGGTCGGTCCCTGCGACGAGTAGGTGGCGACGTTCGAACCGAACGGCGGGTCGATCGCCGCCACGGCGATCACGCCGACGTCGTCGCTGTCGACGATCGGCACCGACGCCGAGTACGGGGCCTGGGTGTATTCGGCGATGCCGGTGCCGTAGTCGGTCACCTCGATCACGTCGTCGGATGTGTCGCCGCCGACCCACCGGAGGCGCAGGTACAGCCGGTTCCCGGGTGAGGGGCAGTAGCCCGACTCGAAGAGCTCGATCGGTCGGGCGCCGGCGCGCTGATCGGCGGTGCTCGTCGCCACGACCGTGCCGGCGGCCGGGGAGCCGGCCGGTGCCTCGATGAGGTAGGCGTCGTAGTCGGAACGTTGGGCGGCCGGGAGATCCCAGTCGGCGGCCCAGCGGATCCCCCCGAGCTGGACGCACCCGCGGAAGTCGAGGTAGGTGTCGGTGCCGCTCGGCCCGAACGCGACGTACGACCCGCTCAGCCGTGCGGGTTGCCGGTAGTACCGCCGTTCACCGTTGTTGCCGCCGGAGTTCACCCAGGTGATGCCGCGTGCCGCCGCCGAGGCCGCGATGTCGTCGAGGGTGCCGCGTCCGTCGCCAGGGCCGTCGTACCGGCTTCCGAGTGACCGGCTGATGACCTGGACGCCCCGGGCGGCGAACCAGTCGACGAGGATCTGGTAGTCGGCCGTCGTGGCGGCTTGTCCGATGAGGATCTCGGCGTCGGGTGCGACGTCGCGCAGGATCTCGACGATCGCGACGCCGTGACGTTCGCCGCCGAGGTCGTTGCCGTCGAAGAACTCGGCCGAACAGTCGGCCCCGAGTGCGACGCACCGAGCGGTCGTGCCTGCCACCGGAAGCGGACCGTGCTCGGCGGTGTCCCAGTACTTGGTGTCGAAGAAGTCGATCACGCCGATCTTCACCCCGGCGCCGGTGTACCCGGCTGCATGCCAGGCGTCGGCGCCGATGTAGCCCTCCGCGCCTCCGGTGGTCGGGCCGAACCGCTCGAGCCACTCGACCAACGCCGTCGGCGTGTCCGGCACGTGTTCGGGGCGGACGTCGACCGACACCGGTTCGCGGACGACGACGTCGGAGGTCGAACCGATGTCGTCGATGTCACCGACGGCCGTGTCGGGCATCTCCACGAGGACGACGCCG
>JBPEWX010000565.1:0-3904 GCA_052032235.1 Ilumatobacter sp.
CGGCGTCGGTCGGCTCCGGCACGAGCGCACCACCTGCCACGCCGTCACCCGACAGGTACCAGGCGGTCGCCTCGGCCTCGGGGATCGGCCAGGCGTCGAAGCCGGCCGAGTAGCGGGGGAGCGGTGTGAGCGCCGGCACGCCGTCGGCGGCACCCTCCTCGAACAGCACCTCGATGGGTGGCTCGGACTCGAACGCGGCCAGCGCCTGCTCGTACGTCATTTCGGCGAATCGATCGTCGTCGGGGAGCGTGGCGGCGTCGGTCCCGAAGATGCCTGCGGCGAGCAGCGGCGCGACCGTGCGGGCGCCGTCGAGGGTCGGGACCCGCTCGGCGACGTACAGGTCGAGGAACTCGACGAACCGCGGGAACACCGCCGGGCCGATCGACTCGGTGTGGAGCCCGTTCGTCAACGTCGCGTAGAACGCGTCGGTGCCGGTGAAGCCGTCGAGCATCGTGGCGAAGTGGCCGCCGGTCTGCTCGTCCTGCCACGCCCCGGCGACGAACGTCGGCACGGTGATCTGGTCGACGAACGTCCGGGGTGCGACCTCGCCCGAGGTCGCTTCGGTCCAGTACGGGTTGTCGAGGATCACCGCCGTCTGATCGACGTTCTGGAGCCGGAGCCGCTGATTGTCGGCGCAGGTGTCGTCACCGGCGGCGATGCGGTCGGCCGCCCAGGCCTGGCCCTCGGGTTCGGCGTCGGCCTCACGGGCCTCGCTCCACGGGACCGCGAAGCCGGTGTTGAGGATGCCTCCCGGGTACAGGGTCGAGGTGTAGCTGTCGGCGATGACGCTGAACGGGGTGATCGCCGCCAGGCTCGGTGGCTGGGTGCGGGCGACGAACAGCTGGCTGATGCCGGGGTACGACACCCCGACCATGCCCGCCCGCCCACCGAGCACCCACGGTTGGGCGGCGACGACCTCGATCGCGTCGTAGCCGTCGGTGCTCTGGGCGGGTTCGAAGTACCGGAACGATCCGCCCGAGCAGCCGGTGCCGCGCATGTTGACACCGACGTAGGCGTAGCCGAGCGCGTTGAACAGGTCGGGGAACCCGGTCGAGTCGGGGTCGCTCGGCGTGTAGCCGGAGTACTCGACCACGGTCGGGTACGGTCCGTCGCCCGGTTCGCCCGGCAGCCACACGCTCGCCGACAGCGTCGTGCCGTCCCGGGTCGTGATGTAGCCGAGCCCGTCGGTCGGGAGGCGCTGCTCGGCGTAGAACGACGGCATCGGGGTGTCGCCGAACCCGATCACCTTCACCTCGGGTGACGCCGACGTCTCGTCGCGGACGCGGACGATCGTTCCGCCATCGAGGTCACGGAAGATCACGGCGCCGTCGGCGTCGGCCGGGAAGGCGGCGAGCGTCGCCCCGTCCCGGTCGACGAGGGTGAGCACGGCGCCGGGGTCGGCGCCGCGCACCGTCACCTGCTCGACACCCGGCGACACCGAGAACGTCGCCCTGGCCTCGGGTGACGGCGGCAGCGTCGTCGGCGCGGGTCGCGTGGTCGGCACGGGCGGCACCGTCGGGAGCACCTCGCCGTCCCCGTCCTCCCCGTCGTCCGGTTCCGGGACGCTGGTGCTGCCGGGTGGGATGAACGCCGACGGCTCCGGACCGGTGTCGACCGGGGTGCTCGTGACGTCGTCGCCGCCGCTGCACGCGGCGACGACGGAGGCGAATGCGAAAACGATGGCGGTGCGCCGCATGGCCCACCATCTTGGCCGCCCGGTACGGTGGCCGCCGTGGCAGAACTCGAAGTCCTGGTCGACGACGTCCGACGTCTGGTGGAGGTGGAGTCCCCCTCGCTCGACGTCGAGGCCTGCACGGCGTCGGCGGAGAACCTCGCAGCGCTGATCGAGGAACGCACCGGACGGGCCGCCTCGTTGATCGACAGCCCGGTCGGCCCGCACGTGCACTGGTCGGGCGGTGGCGCACCGTCGGTGCTGATCCTCGGCCATCACGACACGGTGTTCCCGCTCGGGGCGCTGTCCGAACGGCCGTTCCGTCATGCCGACGGCAAGCTGACCGGCCCGGGCGTGTTCGACATGAAGGCGGGCATCGTGCAAGCGATCCATGCCGTTGCCGAACTCGACGACGCGTCGGGCGTGGAGATGCTGTTCACCGCCGACGAGGAGGTTGGTTCGACGGAGTCGCGCGCCCTGCTCGAGGAGCGGGCGCAGGCCTGCGGCAACGTCCTGGTGCTCGAACCCAGCGGCGACGGGGGAGCGATCAAGACCGGTCGCAAGGGAACGGGGACCTTCGAGGTGATCGTCCGTGGGCGGGCGTCGCACGCCGGGCTCGAACCCGAGGCGGGCATCAACTCGTTGATCGAGGCGGCACACCAGGTGCTCGCGATCGCGTCGATCGGCGACGCCGCGGCCGGTACCACCGTCACGCCGACGGTCGCGAAGGCCGGCACCGCCGACAACGTCGTGCCCGCCGAGACCCGCATCCGCGTCGACGTGCGTGTCACCGGACCCGAGGAGAAGGACCGCGTCGAGGCGGCGATGGCGGCGCTCACCCCGGTCGACGAGCGCGCCACGATCGAGGTGCTGGGCCGGATCGGGCGTCCGCCGATGCCGGAGTCGGCGTCGGCCACCCTCTTCCCGCTCGCGCAGCAAGCCGATCCCGGTGTGGTCGGCGTCGCCGTCGGCGGGGCGAGCGACGGCAACTTCACCGCGGCGCTCGGCGTCCCCACGCTCGACGGCCTCGGCGCCGTCGGCGGTGGTGCACACGCCGACCACGAATGGGTCGACGCGTCGACGCTGCCGGCTCGCGTGGCGCTGCTGCGCGGGATCCTCGAGCGGATCCCGTCGCCCGCCTGACGGGTCGTGCGGTGACTAGGGCGTGACGACGAGCTTGCCGAGCGCCTTGCGGTCCATCAGGGCCCGCATCGCCTCGCCCGCCCGGTCGAGCGGGAAGCGCTCCGACACGTGCGGTGCCAGGTCGCCGCTCGCGACCCAGTCGATCAACTGCTGGCTGATGGCGGCGTTCTTCTCGGGCTCGCGCATCGTCATCGCGCCGTAGAACACCCCGATGATCTGGCAGCTCTTCAACAGCGCCAGGTTGAGCGGGATCGCCGGGATGCCGGCCGTGAAGCCGATCACCAGGAAGCGGCCTTCCCACCCGATCGCCCGCAGGGCCAGTTCGGCCTTGTCGCCACCGACGCAGTCGTAGACGACGTCGACGCCGTTGCCGTTCGTGAGTTCCTTGGCGCGGTCCTTGAGGTTCTCCGTCGCGTAGTTGATCGTCTCGTCGGCACCGCGCTGACGGCACAGCTCGAGCTTCTCCTCGCTCGACGCCGCGGCGATCACACGTGCACCCATCAGCTTGCCGATCTCGACCGCCGACAGGCCGACGGCGCCGCCGGCGCCGGTGACGAGCATCGTCTCACCGGGCTGCAGTTCGCCCCGGTACTTCAAGCCGTACAGCGTGGTGCCGTAGGCGTAGTTGAGGCCGGTGACGACCTCGAAGTCGACCCCGTCGGGGAGGCGCTTCGCGGCGAGCGCGGGGATCACCATCTTCTCGGCGTACGCGCCGGTCGTGCCGAGACCGCCGACCACCCGGTCACCGACCTGCCAACCGTCGACCCCGGGGCCCACCTCGGACACCACGCCCGCACCCTCGGCGCCGGGGATGTACGGCGGCGTCGGGTGGAACTGGTACTTGTCCTCGAGCATCAGGGTGTCGGGGAACGTGACCGCCGCGGCCTTCACGTCGATGACGAGTTCGCCCTCGCCCGCCACCGGATCGTCGAGCTCGTCGACCGTCAGGTCCTCAGGAGCCCCGAACGCATGACACACCACAGCCTTCATGCACGCAGACCTTACGAGTCGGATGAGGTCAGACCCCAACCGACCGGTGATGCCAGGTCGACGGTGCAGGAGCGTCGGTTGGGGTCTGACCTCATCCGA